>CALMMH010000220.1 GCA_937868145.1 uncultured Phycisphaerales bacterium | reverse complement strand
GCCACAATCGGAAATCGGCCAGTGCCTGCCGTTGTACTTCCGCCTCAGTTTCGGCAAGCGGCCGTTGGCTTCGCCGAGCTTGCGGAGGGTGAGCAGGCGATGGGAAACTTGGGCGGGTTCGACCTGCTGGCCTGTCCTCTCCGCGTAGTTGTCAGCAAACGAGAGCAGCCTTGCGGGATCGCTGACGAGGGTATCGCATGGAACGTTGCTCTCGATGTACATCTGTTTCAGGATGTCGTCGTCGAACGTGGGCGATTCGGATATTTGAGAGTCTTGACGGACCATGGCTTTTCCATTCGCTGTCGATGCAAAACGGATTTCGCGAAGCATCGTCCAAGGTGCATGAACTCGCTGCTGTAAACACTATCGACGGGAAAGCGGCATGCAATAAGCTCGGAGAGAGCCGTCAGAGGAAAAACAGACAACGATCAGCATTGCAGGCTGGATCGCGGCGTGCAGACGGCAGATTATCCGGCTGTATGGTTATTGATGACGCACTTATGTGCATGGCCGTCCTATATATCGTTTGTCGGCAGGGCCTTCTGGTTGTACGAGGAAGTGCGTTTGACGCATTGTGGGGTACCTGCGGAGAGAGAGTCGGTCAGGCTGAATGTGCCCATTTCCGCCGGTATCCAGCAAGGCGATAGACGCTCTTGGCTCCGGCCGAAGGCCGAATTGGGTGGACACAGGAGCGAGACTGAGCATGCGACGCCTGCGGCGGGATTGGCGAGACCTGCGACCTTGATCCGGCCGATCGTTGTGTTCCTGTGTCTCGCGACCGCGATCATCCCCATCGTTGCGACGTATCTCGTGGCTTGGCTGATCACGCCGCCAGAGGTTCCGTGACTGACGTGCGGGGACTGTACAGCCGCGATGGACGTGGGCAGGTCTTACTGACGGGTTGGGTCTCTATCCTCTCTGCAACTCCGCCCACCCAGCCTGAAGGCCCATCTCGGCGACTCTGGCATTCAACTCTGCATGGTCGATGGAGTCTCCGGAAATATCGAGAACTCGGCGGATGTCGCGCAGATGCTTGGGGCTTCTGCCCTCCTGGTAGAACTGAAGCTTGCGGAGGATGACGTATTCAGGGGGGGCTACCCAGACTTGTGTATGCTCGATCTCGAAAACCCTGCGTCGCGCCATGGCCCACTGATGCAGCGGGTCCCGGCCCACCGGATAGATGTCCGCTTTGAAACCTGAGGTATGATGAACCAGATTGAAGTGGCCACGGGTTTCTCGTGATGCTTCGATCTGAATGACCTCCTCGGGCGGGCAATAGAACTGGTCCATCGGAAACAGACCCGCAAACTCGCGCACGCGATTCGCGTCCAGTTGCACCACCAGATCGACGTCGTGGGTCAGTCGCGGCTCGCCGTAGACCAGACTGGCCACGGACCCGGTGACCATGTATGGAATCCCGCCTCGGTTCAGCGGTTCGAGAAACACGAGAAATAGGTTAGGTTCGGGCATTGGCGAAGACCTCTCTCACGGCCTGCTCGACTTGTTCAGGCGTCCAATTCGGATGCTGGTTGCGGATCCAAGCCGCCTTCAGGCCGCGAGCGGACCAATAGAGTCGCATGGCCGCCTGGACCTTCTGCTCGGCGGTCATCTGCCGGAACACCTGAGTCTGGATGTCGTTATGTTCTTCCATCTGTGCGATTTCCGCGACTGTTACATGACGATTCTACCCTCTTGCAGGGCCGATGGAAAGGTCGAACACGAACATCTCTGAGAGGCCGGAATTAGGGGCTTCTCGGAAGTTCCGTCGCGCGGTATAGTTTGGGCGTGCAGGAGCTCGTAGGGTGGGTTCTTAACCCACGCGTTGATCGATCGAATCTCGCCTGGACGCGTGCGTTGAGAACGCACCCTACATGCCTTGCCCGCGAACCCAATGCCTATGCCAGTAAGGAATCAGGAGAATGGCCGAGAACGTCTATATCGATCGATTGAAGGATCACGTTGGGCAGGAAGTCACGCTGCAGGGCTGGCTGTACAACAGCCGGGCCAGCGGCAAAATCCAGTTTCTCATCATCCGCGATGGCACGGGACTGTGCCAGTGCATCGTCGAGAAGGGCAAGGTCCCGGATGAGGTGTTTGACGAGCTCAAGCGGTTGGGCCAGGAGTCCTCGCTGGCCGTGACCGGGACGATTCGGGCCGACGAACGCAGCCTCGGCGGTTACGAGATGGCCGCCACGAACGCCAAGACGGTCTGCGCCACGGAAGGTTATCCCATCACGCCCAAGCCGCACGGCGTCGAATTCCTGATGCGGCACCGCCACCTGCACTTCCGATCGCAGAAGCAGTGGTGCATCGGGAAGATCCGCCACACGGTGATCGACGCGATCCGACGGTACTTCAACGACAACGAGTTCATCCTCGTCGACACCCCGATCTTCACGACGATCGTGGGCGAGGACCAGACCTCCCTGTTCGAGGTGGACTACTTCGGCCGGACGCTGCACCTGACTCAGACGGGCCAGCTCTATCTCGAGTCGGCTGCGATGGCTTACGGCCGGGTCTACTGCTTCGGACCGACCTTCCGAGCGGAGAAGAGCAAGACCCGTCGGCACCTGACCGAGTTTTGGATGGTCGAGCCGGAGGTCGCGTTCATCGACCTGGACGGCGTGCTGAAGCTGGCCGAAGGGCTCGTCTCCAGCATCGCCGCACGCGTCCTGGCGGACAACCGCAAGGAGCTGGAAACCCTCGGTGCGGACATCCCGGCCTTAGAGCGGATCAAGCCGCCGTTCTACAGGCTGACGTACACCCAGGCGGTCGAGATTTTGAAGGGACCCAAGGCCCGCGATTACCTGGCTGGCGAGTTGGAGAGCCTCAAGAACCAGAAGCAGCAGACCGAGGCCCGCATCGCTGAACTCCAGAAACAGGACGCCGGACAGATCAAGCAGTGGCAGAAGGACAAGATCGCCGCGGAGTTGATCGAACTCAACGCTGAGTTGGAGGAGCTGAACACACGAATCGAGAACAATCCCAAGCACGCACAGCTTGCGGCCGAGTTCGAGTGGGGCAAAGACCTGGGCGGCTCCGACGAAACGATCATCTCGATGATGCACGACAAGCCGGTCTTCGTGACGCACTATCCGCGCGAGGCCAAGGCGTTCTACATGCGGGCCGACCGCCAGAATGAGAAGGTCGTGGAGAACTTCGACCTGCTGGCGCCCGCCGGCTTCGGCGAGATCATCGGCGGCTCTGTCCGCGAGGACGACTACGACCGCCTCCTGGTAAAGATCAAAGAGCAGGGCCTGA
>CALMMH010000219.1 GCA_937868145.1 uncultured Phycisphaerales bacterium | reverse complement strand
AAAAAAATTTAGGTTAAATAAAGCAGGCATTTAGAATACCCTGTAAAAGGCAGGAAACGGCATCGGTTTTGCCTCGGCGCCGGGCTCGAACGCCAATTCGGCTGCGGAATACGTGATTGCCGCATTGCTGGAAGTCGCCCGGCGGCGCAGGCTCTCTCTGGAGGGCAAGTCGATCGGCGTCATCGGCGCAGGCAACGTCGGCGGTCGGGTGGCCCGCAAGTGCGAGGCTCTGGGCATGCAGGCGCTGCGGAACGATCCGCCGTTGCAGCGAAAGACCGGAGATTCGAAATACGTCCCCCTGGACGCTCTATACGAGTGCGACTTCATCACGATCCACACGCCTCTGACGAAAGAGGGGATCGACAAGACGTTCCACCTGGCCGACGCCGGTTTTCTTTCTCGCCTCAAGCCGGGCGTGGTCTTTGTGAATGCCTCGCGTGGAGCGGTCGTCGATTCCGAGGCCCTGAAGGCCGCAATCCGGGCTGATCGATTGCAGGCGGTCGTGCTCGATGTCTGGGAGGGCGAGCCGAACATCGACGTGGAATTGCTGGAGAGGGTCGATCTCGCGACGCCGCACATCGCGGGCTACTCCTTCGACGGGAAGGTCGCCGGGATGATTATGATCTACCGGTCCCTCTGCGAGCATTTCCATCTGAAGCCGAAGTTCGACGTGAAGGACTTCCTGCCTGTGCCGGAGGTTCCTCGGCTGGAGATCGCGACGGACGACGCGAGCGATGAGGAGTTGCTCGCCCGCACGGCCGAGCGGATCTACAGCATCGCCAGGGACGACCGAGACACTCGGAAAATCTCGGATCAGCCGCCCGAGGCGCGAGGCCGGTTCTTTGATGCCCTGCGAAAGAATTATCCGGTCCGACGGGAGTTCCAGAACACGATGGTAGCGCTCGACAGGCCCCGCACGAGTCTGGCGAAAAAGCTCCGCGGGATCGACTTTATGGTGGAAGGGACGGGATTATGAACCCAGTGCTTCAGTGGCCGCGAGGGCGGCTGGACTTCTCCGCCGGCTGTTTGGTCATGGGGATTTTGAATGTCACGCCGGACTCGTTCAGCGACGGCGGTCAGTTTCTCGATGCGAACGCCGCGATTGAGCGTGGCGTCAAGATGGCCGAGCAGGGCGCCGCGATCATTGACGTGGGCGGCGAATCGACTCGCCCGGGATCGAAGGCGGTCTCGCCGGCCGAGCAGATTCGTCGCACGGCGCCGGTGATCGGGGCTCTGGCCGAGCGGATCGATGTCCCCATCAGTATCGACACGACGGACGCCGAAGTGGCCCGCACGGCGCTGCTGGCCGGCGCATCGATCATCAATGACATCACGGCCCTGTCCGATCCGAAGATGATTGATGTAGCGGTGCAGCAGCAGGTTCCTGTGGTTCTGATGCACATGCAGGGCACGCCCGCGACGATGCAGGCGGAACCGCACTACGATGACGTGGTGGCGGAAGTTCGGGACTTTCTCTTGGCGAGGGCGGAGAAGGCGGTCAGAATCGGGATTCCGAGGGAGCGGGTCTTCATCGATCCGGGAATCGGGTTCGGCAAGACCCTGGAACACAATCTGCTGCTGCTGCGGAATCTCGACCAGCTTGTGGCTACGGGCTATCGCGTTCTGGTCGGGCCCAGTCGCAAGGGGTTCGTCGGCAAGATCACCGGGAAAGACAAGCCGGCCGAACGGATCTTCGGAACGGCTGCAGTAGTCGCGCATTGCGTCACCGCGGGGGCGTCCCTCGTTCGTGTGCACGATGTTCCCGAGATGGTCGATGTCGTGAAAGTCTCGCGGGCGATCGGCCATCACGCGTAAGGGCGACGCATCGTCGCCCCTACAGACCCAACGCGATCTTCATGACTTCATCGGTGTTCGCGACGAACTGCAACTCCAGCCCCTTGATCGTCTCGGGTCGGATGTCCGCGATGTCCTTCTTGTTCCGTACGGGGAGAATCACCGTTTTGATTCCCGCTTCCTTGGCGGCCAGGAGCTTCTCCTTGAGCCCGCCGATCGGCAGCACGAGGCCGCGAAGCGTGATCTCGCCGGTCATCGCCACCTCCGGCCGGGTGGGCTTCTGCAACAACAGGCTCACCAGCGACGTGAACATCGCGATGCCCGCGCTGGGGCCGTCCTTCGGCACCGCGCCGGCGGGCACATGGATGTGGAAATCCAACCGGCCGAACTGCTTCTCGTCGATCCTGAGTTGCCGAGCATTGGCTTTGACGACCGAGAACGCGGCTTGGGCGCTCTCTTTCATGACATTGCCGATCTGGCCGGTCAATTGCAGATTTCCCTTGCCCGGCATTGTCGCGGATTCGATAAACAACAACTCGCCGCCGACAGGGGTGTAGGCCAATCCGGTCGCGACGCCGGGAATCCCGGTCCGCAGGGCCAGCTCGGATTCGTGCTGGATCGGGCCCAGAATCGCGGCGAGGTCCTTCTTGTCGATCGTTCGCTTTTTCTTGTCGCCCCGGGCGATCTCTGTGGCGACAGCCCGGCACACCGATGCGATCAGGCGTTCGAGATTTCGTACGCCTGCTTCGCGGGTGTAACTGGCGATGATCGCGGAGATGGCCTGGTCCTTGATGAGGAGTTGGTTCTTCCGCAGGCCGTGTTCTTTCAATTGCCTGGGGACAAGATACCGCTTGGCGATGTTGAGTTTA
>CALMMH010000218.1 GCA_937868145.1 uncultured Phycisphaerales bacterium | reverse complement strand
AAGCCGAGCAGGTGCAGCTCGTGGCCCCCGAACGGGCGAAGGTCCTGGTCAACACTCGCATTCGAGAGGTCTTGGTCTGGAACATGACGAAGGCGGCGGTGATCGCGGAGTTGCCGCAGGAGTCGTCCGGCAAGAAGCTCGTCGAGCCTGTCGACGTTCGTTTCCTCCAGTTGGAGAACGGTCGGTGGCTCAATACCGGCAACGGCGGATTCTTGTCCGTCGACGAAGCCAAGACTCATTTCACGGCCTGGATGGAGCGGGATGCCGCACAGGCGGACGCGATGCGGGACCCGCTTCAACACACGGCTGAGATCAAGGCAGCGGCTGCACGGCTCTTTGACAAGCTCCGCACGGCGGACTACGCCGAGATCCTGTCGCACTATCGCGACGGGAAATGGGATTCGGATTTCTGGAAGGTATGTCCCACCTCCGGCTTGTACACCGTCCGCACGGACTATCCGAACTTCACTTTGTGGTGCGCCACGCACTTCAAGGACAACCCCATCGTCGGCGTCCAGCTTGGCGACGTGTTCATCGGGGACGCTCTGGTCAGCGAAAAAACCGGCTGGCCCACCGTTCCCTACAAGCTCACGCTCAAGGACGGGACCGTACTGGCGGGAAACCTCCCCTTCAGTTACGAGGTTGACAAGGGCCAGGGACACTGGCACGCCATGGAAGGCATCGACTGGCACCTGTGGCCGAACGGGACGCGATGAGGTCGTAGGGGGGGGCCTTGACCCACGCGTTTGTCTATCGATGTGGGTGTGGACGCGTGGATTGAGAATCCACCCTACAAATGTCCCCAATCACTGTCGTTCGCCGAGGACTTGCGACGCGATGCGAAAGACGTAGCGGTAGAGCGGGGCCGCCTGGCCGAAGTGGTCCATGAGCTGGTCGGCGAACTTCGGCGACAGGATCGTGTCGTCGATGGCGTGCTCGCTGGTCAGGAAGAAGCTCTTGTAGCCGTACCAGGTGCGGATGGGCTCGGGCCTGTCCTGGCCGGTCGGACGTTTGTACTTCTCGCCCTCGACGGTGAAGACCTTCTGTTTGTCGAGCCAGCCCACGGCCTTGAGGAAGGACTCGGGGTCCTCGTCGATCTGCTCGCGGAAGCGGGCCATCAGGTCGGGCGCCGCTTCGTAGAAGCCCATGCCGTAGCGGTAGGATTTCGGGGCGATCTCCAGGAAGTAGCCGGGGATGTAGCGGGACCAGTCCTTTCCGGAACGCTTGAAGGTGATCCACGCGCAGTCGTGGAAGGGCGATTTGTCCTTGGAGAATCGCGTGTCACGGTAGATTCGCGAGATGGTCTTGCCGACCGATGGCGCGACTTCGAACGACAGGTCGATGCCGAGCATGAAATCCGCCAGATCGCTGACGAGGTCCCGCAAGGGCTGCAGGACGTGCTCTTCGTAGACCTCGCGACGCGCCTTGAACCACGTCTTGTCGCTGTTGCGATGCAGGTCCCGCAGGAACGTAAACGTCTTGCGGGAGAAGCCTCGGAACTGCCGTTCGGATTTCGCTGTCATCGTGTTCTCCCTGCCTCTGAGACGGTGTTACTTGACCTGTCCCTTGATGTCGATCAGGATCTTCGTCGCCTTCAGATCCGCGGCCTTCTTGATCGCCACGGTCACGCCGCGGATCTTCCCATACTTCTTCCCGTTGACGAACTGGTCGACGTATTCTTTTTCCAGCTCGCTCGCTGCGATCAACTCTTCCGCCCGGTCGGGGAAATAGAAAGTCGTTTTGAACAGACGGTCATAGACGGAGACCCAGCACACGGTCTTCTTTTTCTTGACGACCTTGCACAGCCAGCTCTTTCCGTCATTGTAGTAACGCCACTCCGCAGCAAACGACGGGTGGTCCTCCTTGAGGAAGGCGAGAAACGAATCCCACGCGCGTTTCACTCCTCCCAGATGGCGGCTCAGCACCTCATCATCGGGATACTCACTCTTATCATTCAGGCACGGCTTGTCCATGGTCTTCTCCGCGAAGAGACAAAGGAGATTCGGTTCAAGCGGTTCATTGCCGAGTTTCCGCCTTCGATTCGTGGACGCGACCCAGGAACCGCAGGAGGATGGGGCCGAAGGCCTCGATCTGGTCCACGTGGTGCCCGTGTTCGCCCGCCGGTGCGATGTACAAATCCGCATCTTTGATCTGTTGATACATCCACACGACGTCGGCAAGGTTCATGAAGGTGTCGCGGTCGCCGTAGCTGATCAGGACCGGGCATCGGATGGATTTGAAATCATCCTCCGTGAGGTCCGTCTCGCTCTGCCAGAGTCCCTTGACGCGGAGGACGAAACGGGTCCAGTCGGCCTCGGGGTTGAGCTTCTCATAGGACTGGCGGATATCGCCCCAGCCCTCGACCATTGAGGGCGTGATGGTCTTGATCCATTCATTGCTTTCGGGCGTCAGGCCGCCGCGTCCGGCCTTGCGAAAGTTGGCGCCGTTGGCGACCAGGGCCCGGACCTTCGTCGGGTGCTTCACGGCCAGGATGTACCCGATGACGCCGCCGTCGCTGTGGCCCACGATGGTGACCGGTCCCACGTTCAGCTCGTCCAGCA
Organism: uncultured Phycisphaerales bacterium; assembly: GCA_937868145.1. Lineage (GTDB taxonomy): Bacteria > Planctomycetota > Phycisphaerae > Sedimentisphaerales > Anaerobacaceae > PLanc-01. Next base: position 861 of record CALMMH010000218.1, on the reverse strand, counting down.
GTTTGGCCATATCGTCCGCGAGCAGGGGATAGGTCAGCGGCCGGTCGCCCAACGTGGACCGGCCGTGGCCTCGCGTGTCGACGGCGATCACTTCATAATGGGGGGCGAGCAGTTCGATCAGGCGGATCTGGTGGTCGATGTGTGAGAACCCGCCGTGCAGGAGCAGGATGGGGCTGCCCCGGCCGTGCCGTTCGTAGTAAATCTTCGCTCCGTTGATCGTCGCGTGCCCGGAACGTAACGATGCATCCGGCTGCGATGGTGCGCCCGACGTCGCGATAACAGCCCCAAGCAGGCATGCCAACATCCCATTCACTGCCATTTCATTTTCCCTTCCTGTCTCGTGTGGCTCTATTCGTCGCCGGCCTCCAATTTCGTCAGGTTGTCGAGGATTCGCTGCAGGTAGGCTTCAAAGGCCTCGATGTCCCCGCGTGAGAACCCCTTGTACCAGAGATCCGTCATCGCCTCGGACAGCTCCACATACTGCTTCTCCATCATCCGATCTTTGGCGGTGCGGAAGATAAATATCTTGCGGCGGTCCTGCTCGGACCGCTGGCGTCGGACGTAGCCCATCGCTTCGAGCCGATCCAGCATGCTGGTCAGGGTGGACTTGCCCAACTGCGTCTTAACCGCCAGTTCCTGGATGGAGATCCCGTCGTTCTGCCAGAGGACGAACATGATTCGGCCCTGGGCGGGATTGATCTCGACGCCGGATTTCCGGAGTTTGCAGTCGAAAATCCGCTCGCCCACCTGGCGGATCTTCGCCATGAGGAAACCAGCCTGCTTCTGATGTCTCATTGCCTTAGCCATACGTGCAGCGACGCATCCTACCCGATCCGCCTTGCGATCTCCACCCGTATTTCC
>CALMMH010000217.1 GCA_937868145.1 uncultured Phycisphaerales bacterium | reverse complement strand
CGTGTAGGGGCATCGGATTAGGCCTGATTCTGATCACAATACTCAATTGGGTGAGCTACGAGAAGTAGGACAGATCGTGGAAACAACTCAGGCGACACAATCCGCCCGAACGGGACCTGCTATTATCCCTCTTGGAGTATGAGTCCGATGAGATCATCTGCAAACAGACTCTGGGTGCACATCTTGAGCGGCAAGCTCCTCGTTCTATTGGCGGTTGTCCTGATGGGCGTGGCCATAGCCGAGAAGCCTTCCATGCTCCTGCTGACCGCCGCCCCAAGGGGCATGGCTGCAACGTCGGCACGGCTGTTCCTGGGCTTGCTGATAGCCTTGAGTGTGAAGGCATGTGTTCCGGGCATCATAAGACGGCCACATGTTCTTCACCGGGGTAGATGGAAGACCCTTGTTGCCTTCGTCCTGATGCTCATCTTGCTGGCCCTCGCGTACAGAGTGCTCGGCAGCCGAGCCTTCAGCACGCTCCGACTGAGCGATCTTGTTGCGCACAGGGCGTACCTGACTCAGTCTATCGCATTTACAGTGCTATGGCTTGCCCTGTTGAGATAGCGGGCAGGTCAACCAACATAAGGCAGAAGAGTGAAAGGAGAAGCATCATGACCCAACAGAACACCACGAAACCCGTGCGAACCATCCGCTGCGCAAACGTGACAGCCTCTGTGTGGCGAGCCAAAGGTAAGAAAAATGGTCGGACCACGGTGCGCCATACCGTGAGGATCCAGAAGCGATACCGCCGAGGTGATGAATACGAGAACACTGACTACTACTTCCCGGATGATCTGCCGAAACTCGCCATGGTCGCCCAGGAAGCTTTCCGTTTCATTACGCTCAAGGAAAACACAAACTCCGAAGAAGTTGCTTGATCTCTGCGCCCCAGTGGCCCGAGCCCATCTTCACTCGCGAAGGCGGGCTCTTCTTCCTCAGCGTACCATGGAATCATCCCTCAGTAATCAGGCGTGAGATAGTGCGTTGTAGTCTGGATCTGTTGATGATCAGCGATAATGGTCCAGAGGAGTGTTGGCCGTATGGGAACCACAAGACACAAACAGATGGGCAAAGGCGAACACACAGCCAAGCCGCGACAACGGAGGTACAGCATATGAGAATTCACAACTATCAGCTGAAGACCGGGATCACCCGCACACCCGAATTCGAGAAGAAAGGGCTTGCAACGCATGCAATCAACGTCGGCGCCAAATGCAGCCACAGTTGCCTCTACTGCAGCACCGGGGCAGTTCTCCGCACTCACGGGTCCTTCCGGGCCTACGGAGAGAATCCCTTCGGTTTCGGGTACGCCATTGTCGATCCATACACACCGGAACGAGTGGCACAAGATGCAGAGCGCATCCGCAAGCGAGGCCTTGTGCAACTGTGCACGCTCACCGACGCCTGGGCTCCCGAGGCACAGGAACACCAGCTTGGCCGCCGTTGCCTGGAGGCCATCCTATCGCAACCAGACTGGACGGTTCGTATCCTCACGAAGAATGTGGCCGTTAGGGACGACTTCGACCTCATAGAGAAGTACCGGGATCGGGTGTTGGTGGGTCTGAGCATAACGGCCCCCTTAGAGAAGAGCGATGTCATCCAGAGTCTTGAACCCAATGTCTCCTCCATCCAGGATCGCATGCTTGCGATGGTTGAGGCAGCCGCTCGCGGTCTTCATACCTATGCCATGCTCTGCCCCCTGCTACCGGGAATCGCTGACTCCCAGGACGCGATCGAGCACATGGTGAAATTCGCGGTCGATTGCCGCGCCGAGGAGATCTTCGTCGAGCCGGTGAATCCGCGCGGACCCAGTCTG
>CALMMH010000216.1 GCA_937868145.1 uncultured Phycisphaerales bacterium | reverse complement strand
TCCCAGATCACCTTCTTGCCGTGCAGCTTCAGCAACAGGCCCGCGATCATCAGCTCAGGATCGTGGAAGTGATAGACGTCGGCGTTCTCTTTGACCGCGAGACGATAGAGCCGCCAGAGGACGCTGGTCATCCGGTGCAGGCGATTGCGAGGCTTCGGCAGGGGGACGACGCGAACGCCGGAGACGGTTTCCTCCTTGTCGTGTCGGGCGATGAGCACAACCTCGTAGCCGGCCTTGGCGAGACTGCACGCTTCCTTGTGAAAGACCCGGCCGTCGAAGGGAATGTGGACCGAGGTCAGCACGCAAACCTTGGCCCGGCGTTGTTTCACGGCATCCGTCATCCGATTCCTGTTCAATTCCCCTTACCAGAGCCGCCCTCTTTGACCAGCGACCAGAGCGCCTCGGCGAATCGATCGGCGTTGTGGTCGGAGTCGAAGACCTCCTGTGCCCTGGCCAGGCCCGCGCGTCCGGCGGCAAGGCGAAACACCTGGTCGCCGATCATCCGCTCCATCGCGTCGCGAAGTTGTTTGTCGTTCTTCGCCTCGACGAGCAGGCCCGTTCGGCCGTCGATCACCGCTTCGGGAACTCCTCCCACTCGCGTCGCGACGACGGGCAGCGCGCAGTGCATCGCTTCGATGACCGCCTGAGGCAGCCCTTCGCTGTGTGAAGGCAGCACCAGGAAATCGGAGACCTGCAAGTAAAACGACACATCCGTCGGCGCGACGTTGCCCGGCAGAACGACGGCCGCCGCGCGGCCGATTCGATTCGCAAGATCGGTCATTCTACCGAGGCATGGCCCGTCCCCGACACAGACAAGCTGGAAATTACGGTACTTCCTTAACAGCGGTTCGGCCGCGGTCGCCAGTTCGGCGATTCCCTTGGTCGCGACCATGCCGCCCACGTAAATGGCCACGATGCCCTCCGTGGGCCAACCCAGTCGAGCGCGGAGCGCGCCTTTGTTCACGGCCGGCGCAAATTGCCGAGTGTCCGTGCTCATATAGACGCACAGCGGCTCCCGGCGGCACTTTCTCGTCTGGACCAGTCTCTCGCAGAGGGACTGGCTGACGCCCACGGGCAGATCGACGCGTTCGAGCGTGTCGCCAAGCTGGCGCTGCAGGGCCGCCATTCGGTTCGGATATACCATCACGTCGCTGCCCACCGCCAGACTGGCGACGGGAAGTCCGAGCCTTTCGCCCACGATCGCCGCGGCTTCGGCGTCAGGCAGCATCGAGACGCCCAGGACGAGATCGAACGGCTCGCGCTTGTGCCAGTCCTGCGCCGCCGGCAACAGGCTGCGGGCCATCGATTTGCCGTCGAACCGGCGAAAGCCGAATCCGGGCGGCCGCAGGTAGGGGATCGCCTGGGTCTGGAGTCCGGCGGGAGGAACAAGCGGATTCAGCGGTCCATACTTTCGCCATCGCGAGATACGATGGAGCGGCCACGGCGCCCACGGCCGACCGACCAGAAAGGACATTTCGATTCGGTGTCGGCGGAGGTACTGCGCCTCGCGGCAGATGAAGATTCCATGCCGCTTGGACAACGCAGAAGGGAACATGTGGCTGATTGCCAGGATTCGCAGCGTTTTCATCATGAATCAAGCACGAAGCATGATCGTCAGACCGTTTCGTCTTCGAGCATTTCGTTATCCTCTGTCTCTTCGTCCGCCTCTTCCTGCGGCTCGGCATACCACCAGGCGATCCGTTCGGCAGCCAGGACGAAGGCGAGGAACACCCAATAGTACTTCGCCGAGACCTGCTTGATGTTGAGTCCCATGACCAATAGGAATGTGAGCACCGCCCGAGCGTAGAGTTTTTCCACGGTCAGCGGGGTCCGTCGGACGGTCAATCCCAGCACGACCACGAGAGCCGCAAAGAGGATCGCCCCCGGAAAACCGTACACGCCGAGCG
>CALMMH010000215.1 GCA_937868145.1 uncultured Phycisphaerales bacterium | reverse complement strand
CGACTCGGCGACGGTTCCTCCTGGTCGTTCATCCAGAGAACCGTCTACCCCGCGACGGGAAAGATCGAGATCGAAGTCCGGCCGGAGAAGGAGGCCGCGATGTCGCTGTTTCTGCGGATTCCGCAGTGGTCGCAAGACACGAAGGTGGCTGTCAACGGCGCGACGATCGAACAGGTGACGCCGGGGACCTATCTGAGGATCGAGCGAGCCTGGGCTCTCGGCGACAAGATCACGATCGATCTCGACCTGCACGTGCGGATGCTGCAGGGCGACCAGAACGTGCAGTTCAACACGTCGCTCTTCCGCGGTCCCATCCTGCTGGCGTTCGACCAGAAACACAACACGATGGACCCCGCCGACATGCCGCAACTCGATCCGGCCTCGCTGTCGCTCGAGCCTCTCGCGGCCGACGACGCGATCATGAAGGACAAGCCGCTCGGTCCCATCCTGGCCTTCACGGCACGGGCCGCCGACGGCAAACGCGTCGTGCTCTGCGATTTCGCCTCCGCAGGCGCCTACGGCACCTACTATCGCTCCTGGCTGCCCATGAAGGAGGCCTCGCCGACGACACGCGAGGAGCAACAGAAGTAGTCGATACCACACGGCGATGATGCGTGAAGGATTCTATCCGCAGATTTCGCGTCTCCTATGCAGAGCACAACCCCGAACAGAGAGCCGAACACGAAGTCCATCCATCTGTCGGACCAACGCGACGCCGCTTTTCGCTTCATGGCAGACACTCCCAAGTCCCGCCAACTATCAGCAGTCAATCAGACTTCTTCATTGGGCTCGAGCCTGCGCCACATGTGCACCTTGGCGAAGTACTTCGACCCCACGCCAATCGCCATGGGCTCCACGCCGAAAGGGATGAAACCGCAGCTCTCGTACAACGCCACGGCCGGGATGTTTCCTTCTGTCACCGTCAGTTGGACCACCTTGACGCCCGGTTGCTGACGTGCGTGTGTCAGAGCCGAGAGGACAAGCTGTCGTCCGATGCCCCGGCTTCGCCATTGCGGGCGGACGTACATCCCGAACAGAGTCGCCTTGTGACGAGCCTTCTCTCGTCGTTCGAAAGAGAGCCCCACGACGCCGGCAAGTTCATCGCCGTCGAAGGCGGCGAGAACGAGCTTTCTTGCGTCAGGCTCAGTGCTCAGCCTCGCCTCCCACCACACCAGTGGCAGCTTCTTCCGCTCGGCCACGGTGGATGTAAAGGCATCCGGATGAGCGGCGTAGGCTTCGAGCATCAGGGTTCGGTAGTCTGCGGCGTGGCGCGGCGATAATCGTTCGATTATCATGGGGACACCTTCACGGCACACCACGGAGTTTAGTCGCATTCCATCGGGAAGTAGGCCTGGGCGTTGTTGTAGCAGATGTCTTCGATCATTTCCCCGAGCAAGGGCAGGTCTTTGGGCAACAGGCCCGCCTCGACGTCGCCGCCGAGCAGGTTGCACAGGATTCTGCGGAAGTACTCGTGCCGCGGGTAGGACAGGAAGCTGCGGGAGTCCGTCAGCATGCCGACGAAGCGGGCGAGCAGGCCCATGTCGGCCAGCGTCCGCAATTGGTTCTCCATGCCGTCCTTCTGATCGAGGAACCACCAGCCGGAGCCGTACTGGAGCTTGCCGGGGACGGAGCCGTCCTGGAAGTTGCCGATCATGGTCGCGTAGACTGCGTTGTCGCGAGGATTCAGATTATAGAGGATCGTTTTGGGCAGGCGGCCCTGTGAATCCAGGTGGTCGAGGAACCTGGACAACGGGCGAGCGACTTCGAGGTCGCCGATCGAGTCGCAGCCGATGTCCGGACCGAGCTTTGCAAAGAGCCGCGTGCAGTTGTTCCGAAGAGCGCCGATGTGGAGCTGCTGAACCCAGCCGCGTTCGGCGTCCATCAAAGCGAATTCGACCATCATCGCGGACTTGAACTGCAGAACCTGACGCGGCGTGAGGGAGCGGCCGGCGCGGATCTTGTCGAAGATCGTGTGGATTTCGCTGGCGGTGTAGTCCTCGGCGTAGGCGGTGTCCAGGCCGTGGTCGGACAGGCGGCAGCCGTGGTCGTGGAAGTAGCTGTGGCGGCAGCGAAGGGCTTCGATGAACGCGGGGAAGGCGGCGATTTCGACGTTGCAGAGCTCGCCCAGCTTGTCGATGAAGGCGTTTACCGCCGGAAGGTCGTCGGCGTTCATCGCGGGGTCCGGCCGCCAGGCGGTGTGGACGTGGATTTCAAAACCGTCCTCGCGGATCTTGCGGTGATGCTCGAGCGGGTCCAGCGGGCCCTCGGTCGTGCAGACCAGTTGGACGTTCATTCGTCGCATGATG
>CALMMH010000214.1 GCA_937868145.1 uncultured Phycisphaerales bacterium | reverse complement strand
GCTGATCCTCGCGGTCCCTGCGGTTCACATACTGCTGATACGCTTCCGCTCGGGCCTGTCGGACCTCCCGGGCCATCTCCTTCTGACCGGTCGTCACGCATCCCCCGAGGAATGCCGCCACCATTGCAGCCATCGCCGGACTGTGAATTGTCGCTCTCAGTGCTCTCATACGATCCGTCAATCCCCGTGAACTATCGTTCTCCCACATTCCCCGCATCATCCGGCCCGCCGGCAGTCCGGCCGCCGTCAAAATATACCTCCACGGCCATTCCCGGCAACAGCGCCGGCCGATCCGCCGCGATCTCCATCGGCTGCGACACCTCCACAACCACCGACGTCATCCCCGTTGCCGGATCGACCTTGTTGGTCGCACGAACGACCTTGCCGGACCATACGCACTCGCGACCGGCCCAAACCGCTCTGACTTCGACCGTCGCCTGCGTTTGCTCCCGCTCTTGGCCGCTTTCGGGAACGCCGATCCGGCTGAGATCCTCGCTTGACACGGGCACTTCGATCTCGAAGGCATCCGTGCCATACGCCACGCCCAGGGACCGGCCTGCGTCGGCATACTGTCCCAGACTCACGGTCTGGCCCGCGATCAGCACATCGTATGGCAGGACAACCGAAGTCCGGGACAGGTTGAGTTCCGCCATCGCCAGTTCCGCCTTCGCCGACTCCAGGGCCGCCTCGGCCTGTCGAACCAGCGGTTCCTGCAAAATCGCCGGCAGAGTCGCTTTGTCCTCGACATCCAGGGACCAGCCTTGTAGCTGGCGCAAACCGGCCGCGCCACGATCGAGATCGACCTTCGCCCGCGCCTCGTCCACGACCGCTTGGGCCCTGCGTACAGCCAATTCATAACCGCTGGGATCGATCTCGGCAATCCTTTCGTTGGCCTGGATCAGACCTCCGGCGTGAAGTTGCGAGTGGACATAGACCACCTTGCCCGCCACCTCCGGCATCATTTCGATGCGAGCCTTCGGCGCGACAACGCCGCGGCCGCGAATCGCGTCGAGCTTCTCCGGCACATCAGATGGCGGCATGACCCGTTGAGGCTCTGCAACCACCTTCTGCGGCGGTTCTCCGCGCACCAGGAAGATCGCCGCCAAAACCGCCGCGGCCAGCGCAAAGAGCCCCAGAACGATCCGCATCACACGACCGCTGCGATCCTCGCGACGTTCCCGTCCCTGTGTCGTGTCTGTGCTCATTCTCGTCCTTCAACCAATCAACCGGCCGGCGCTAGGCGCCGCTCTGGTTCCCATAGGCTCGGATGCCGCCGGCGGAGAATTTGACGATGTGATCCACAAGATCGTCGAGCTTCAGTTGAGGCAGTTCCGTGCTGCCGCTGCCCTCGAACAACTCCCGGGCGCAGACGGTGTGAATCAGTTGTCCAACGACCAGCAGAATCACCACCCGGGCGCTGGCCTCATTCAACCACGGGCAAATCGTGATCAGCGCCTTGCTCATCGCGGTCATCACCGGAATCACCATCTCCGTCACGAACATCTCCCGCGGCAGATGCGGATCGATCATCTCCCGGGCCATCAGACTGATGAACTTGCACTGGCGGTCGCCCTCGATCAGCGGCTCGAAAAACGAGACGGCATGAGACCTGAGCAAGTCCTCCAGAGACGGCTGCCCCCCCGCCGACATGACCTTCTCAATGCCGGAAAGACGGCTTTCTCGCATCTGGACCAGCCGGCGACGCCAGATTTCCAGGTACAGACTGTCCTTCCCCCCAAAGTAATAGTTGACCGATGCAACGTTGCAGTCGGCGGCCGCAGCGATATCCCGAACGCTCGTCTCGTTGAACCCGTGGCGGCAAAACAAATCCTCTGCGACGTCAATCAGGCGATCCTGGACGCTCTGTCCACTGTTGTCGTTGCGTGAATCTTGACTCGATGCAGCCATGGTGCCGTATCTCCAAACAAGCGTTTCATACACACATTTTAAACATTTGTTTGAGATGTCAACAGGCATTCTTGGCATTCCTGCCGCAAGAGGGACTGAATTTGCCTAACATATTTCTTTACAAAGACTTATGCCCTGGCGGAATTTAGTTCCGGTGAGAGTCGCGACGGGAGGACACTCGACTCGATCCCGTGACGTACGAAGAATGCGCCGCGGGGCAATCGTGAAACCAGCAAGAGATTCCACGAAATTGTCTCAAAAATCGTTGACAGACTGGCCGTCAGATCACTATAGTAGCGTTTCTATAGAACACGGGGCCGTAGCTCAATTGGTTAGAGCATCGGACTGTCGATCCGAAGGTTGAGGGTTCGAGACCCTTCGGCCTCGCTGAATAACCGCGTTTTCCATAACGGGAACGCGGTTCTTGTTTGCGCCGACTTGCGCCGAGATTTGCTGATTTGTGCCCCCAAGCGCCCCAAAACGCGCCCCATTTTCTGGGGTGTGAATTCGGTGTATCGGATAGGGCTGTTGGTCGGTGCCAACGACGTCGTCGGTGCCCGTCGCCCGGGCCTGCTCATCGCTCGATCTGGCCGTCAGGTCTAGCATCATTTCCAGTGCCGCCCGCTCATCATTCAGGCGAACGTGGGTATACCGATCCGTCATCGCGCTGCTCTTGTGCCGGGCCAGGGCCTGAGCCACCCTGCTCGGGGCGTGCTTGAGATTCGTAACGAACGAATGCCTGAGACCGTGAAAATCAAAGACGCGCCCTTGTTCATCCACGTAGGCCACGCCCGCGGCCGCAAGATCCGCTTGGAGCATGTCGGCCGTCCGATCCGTCAGCCGGCGGTATCTGCCCCCGAACGCCTTGCCGGTGGGCAGCTTGCCGCTTAGATGCCGTCGGAGGGCCTCTGCAAGCTCTTCTCGCAACGGCACGGTATCCGTCTCACGATGCTTGCTGTACCCTGCACGGACGCGAACCGTCAACGCGTCCAAGTCGAACGCCCCCGCTGTCAGTGTTCGGGCCTCGTTCGCCCGCAAGCCAGTCTCCGCGCAGAAGCGATACAACAGGCTTCGCTCCTCGCCGTCCATGCCGTAGAGTTCCCCGCTCACGGCGGTGGCTGCAATCAGCTTCCGCAGTTCATCCGGGGTAGCCGCTCGGCGCTCCCGCCGCACGTCGATCTTCTCATTCAGTTTCCGCAACCCCCGCAGCGGGCTTTCAGTCGCCTGCTCGGTGTCAACCATCCATCGGGCGAAGCTCTTCAAGACCGTCAAGTATCCGTTCGACCGGCGGACGCTCAATCCATCGTCCCTGAGCCCCTTGAGGTACGTCTCCACCTTGCCGGACGTAATATCCGACCACGCGATGAACCGGCACTCATCGAAGACCCGCTGGAGCATGGCCTCACACTCGCCAACATACTTGGCCGTGCGTTCCTTCGCTCCCAGGTGCCGGGCAAAGTCCTGGAGTAGTTCCGCCAGCGGCTTTGCGCCACCGACCCTCGCCCCGTCGATAATCCCGACAGCGGCCAGCCGGACCTTCAATGCGGGCGGTGCCACTTCCAGCCAGCGGGAGATTTCCAGGCCGAGCCCACCCCTGGCAGATCGAACTTCCACAAGCGTCTCGATCCGCCAGCCCATCTGCTCCGTCTGGCGTCGATCCGTCAGACCGGAGAACCGCCGCACAATACCCAAATGGTCCCGAAGCTCGATAGTGAATCTCTTCGCCGTTCTCACCTTCTTGAAGACTCTCATCGTTCATGCCTCCAGACGACTCAATCGGAATGAAGAACATCTACTGCATCGGCGATAAGAACCCGAGACGCCCAAGTACCTTTTCGGCATACGTCCATGGGCCTACGTCAGACTGGGATCACTTGTCGCGACGAGCACCAGAATCCGTGGTGGTAAGGCGTTACGATTCTCCCTACCATGTCACTGGCGTCCAACTGACAGGATCCTCGAAGTAGCGGTGGCTGGGCAGGTGAATCGCTCCACCCTGGTGGTTGACTGGGCTTCCGTGCAGTGATACTGTTTGGGCCTGAACAGTGTGGTCATCAGGAGATGCAGGCATGGTGGATATTCGCGCGGCGGTTGTAGGTGCTGGCTTCATTGGGCCGGTGCATGTGGAAGGGCTGAAGCGGGCAGGGGTGGAGGTCGCTGGGGTTCCTCGGACACGCCAAGAGTCAATTCCTTCTTTCGGAACCCCAAAAGCGATGTTCTC
>CALMMH010000213.1 GCA_937868145.1 uncultured Phycisphaerales bacterium | reverse complement strand
CGATCAGGGCGTCGGCCGGCCTCACGAACTGCTGCTCCGCTCGCCTGCGGACCTGGCCCGCATCCGGCCGTTCGATATCGAGAACGGCGAGCGATGCAGGCAGCGAATCGAGAGCGTGCGGAAGATGGCCCATGCGGTCGGCCGGACGCACAGCGTGCTCGGATGGTGCGAAGGCCCTCTGGCCCTCTATGCAGACCTCCGCGGCGTCGAGAGCCTGTTCATGGACCTGATGGACAATCCGCAGATGTACGTCGAAGCGGCCGGCACGATCATCGACAACCAGATCCGCTTCGCCCTCGCCCAGGTCGAAGCCGGCGCCGATATGATCGGGGTAGGCGACGCGGTCGCCAGCCTCGTGAGCCCCAAGATGTACGAGCAGTACGTCCTACCCTTCGAAAAGAGGCTCTTCGACGCGATTCACGAGGCCGGGGCCGCGGTGAAGCTGCACATCTGCGGCGACATCACCAACAGCGTCGGCCTGATGGCCAAGACCGGCTGCGATGTCCTCGATCTCGATTGGATGGTCCCGCTGAAGGGGTCCCGCGCCGTCGTCGGCCCGAACGTCACACTCTGCGGCAACTTCGATCCCGCGGCCGTCCTCCTGCAAGGCACGCCGCAGGAAGTGGCGGACGCCGCCGCTCAATGCATCCGTGAAGGCGGCCAACGCTTCATCGTGCAGCCAGGCTGTGAAGTCCCACAGGGAACGCCCGAACAGAACATCCGTGCCTTCTGCCCCTGCGAAGGCTGCCTGATCCCGGAGGTGCTCGGCCTCGCCTGATCGCGTGTCACGACAACGTCCAGCAGTGGAAGCGTGGACGCGTGGAAGCGGTAGGAGTTCACGCACTCACTTCACTTGGAACTCGAACTGCAGCAACTCACCATGCAGCGTCTGGCCGGGGAACACGGCACGACAGCGAAGGATGAACCCTCTTTCGATCATCTGGTACTCGAAGTCCTTGTCACTGTAGGGATCCTTGGGCAGGTCTGTGGGAAGAGTCTGCGGCAACTGTCCGGTCTTGGCCTTGATGAGATAGACAGCTATCGCGGCCTGGACGGCGTGAACGCGAGCGTGGAAATGAGCGTAGCGACTGTAGGAATCGACGGCACCCTGGAGATATCCCAGAAGCCACATGGGGTCGTGAGCCGGGTTTTTACGTTGTTCGAGCATCAGTCGCTTGATCTCACGCTCCTTCTCCTCAGGAGGAGGTGTCTCGCCATCCCAGACCTCAAGGATGGCCTCATCCCCAGCCATTTTGAGGCTCGCTTTCATCGCCAGTTGACCGAGCGCATGACTCTTGTCTAAAGGAGACCTTTCGCTTTCGAGGACATCGAGGACGGACTTGAAAACCTCCTCCCACGCCTGGCGGGCACGCTCCATCACCTGGGCCTCAGTCAGTCCTTCCGTCTTCTTTCTCAAGGCGGGGTGTCCTATCTCACCGGCAAGCACGTCCGGAGACGCCTGGAGGCATTGAACCTCCCAGTCGATCCACTTCGCCAGAGTCTCTCGCGGTCGCCATTCCATTTCGCCGCCGGCGGCAAGTTCGTTTCCCAGCCAGGTGAGCGTCTCGACATCCGGCGGCATCTTCCCCAGCACATACCGAATGAGAGCGAAAGCGAGGCCGTTAGTCGATTCAGCCTGTATATACATGTTCAGCGTCTGATCGCCGAGATGGCGAGCGATTCGACGCAGGGTCAGAGCGTTCTCCAAGGCCGCCCTGTACTGGCCGTCGCACGCAGAGACCTTGGCCTGGACAATAAGGAAATAGGTCAGGTCACGCACCCCAGCCATCACTCCAGTCGGTACGCTTTGCCGCGGCCTGTGCACTAATCCCCAGTCGCACTGCGGCAGCCTGCTGGCCGCTGTCACCAGCTCAATCAAGAATTGGGAATCAGGGGACCGGACGAAGGACGTGATCGTCTTGTTGGGATCGGAATCGGGCTCGGCAGTGGTTGACAGGCTTGGGTCGAACCCCGCCGGCGGCTTCAAATGAAGATACCTGAAGAGGCACGCCTGGTAGTAGACCAATGCAGCGTTTTGCGGAAGTCCGGAGGGAGCCGACGCTGCGGCACCAGACGCAGCCAACACTACTGCACCGAGGATGCATACCAGATGTTTGCTTTCAAAACTGCTTGAGGTTCCCATGATTAGTTCCTACCGATGTCTGCTTCTTGCCGTTGTCGGACTACCCGCTTCGGGCTCCAATTCGTTCGCCCTTGATGTCACGCTGGGGATAGTGTAGGGGAACGGGAGGCAGATGGCAAGAGGAAAGGAACGTGAAGTGCGACTCGCGAACCGCAAAGCGGTTGCAGCGAGCGTCAGCGAGAGCCCGCGAGCAGGCGGCGGACGCGGAGGAGTTCGGCTACGCTCCAGGCTTGGGCGGGACAGCCGCCAGGCCGGTGGGGTGGATCGCCGTCGAGGATCTCCGAGATGCTGCCCAGGCAGGCGTCTTGCGTCAGGTGTCGCAGCAATGGCTGGATCAACTCCGTGGCCCGTCGTCTGCTGGGATCGCTGAACTCGTTCACCTTCAGATAGGCTTCGACAAACGGCCCCATGAGGAAGGGCCAGACCGTGCCCTGATGATAGGCCTCATCGCGACAACGCGTCGATCCGCCGTAACGTCCCTTGTAGAAAGGATCCCGTCGGCTCAGCGTGCGAAGCCCGTATGGAGTCAGCAACTCACGTTCCACAACGTCAACGATCGCCTGCTGCTGCTCGCGAGGCAAAGGTGGAGCGAACGGCAGCGACACCGCGAAGACCTGGTTGGGCCTCAGGCTCGCATCAATCGCGCCATCCGGGAGCACGGTATCGTTCAGATAGCCGCGCTCGGCGTTCCAGAACAACGGACCGAAACTCCGCCCGACCTGCTCAGCCATTGCGGCGTAACGATCCGCGTCAGGCAACGATTGCCTCTCACAGAACTGCTGCACGCGCCGCAACGCGTTGTACCACAGCGCGTTGATCTCGACCGCTTTCCCATATCGCGGCGTGAACGCGATCCCGTCGCACATCGCGTCCATCCAGGTCAGTTGCGTGCTGGCGTCGCCGGCCATGATCAGGCCGTCCGTGTCCGCGTGGATGCCGAACCAGGTGCCCGCTTGATACGAATCGATGATCCATCGGATCGTGGGCAACAACTCGCTGCTCATCGTCGCAACGTCGCCCGTGACATCAAGGTATTCGAACGCGGCGTGGATGAACCAGAGCGAGGCGTCGACGCTGTTGAAGTGCGCCTCGCCGGTCCGGTCGTCGAAGCGATTGGGAATCATGCCGCCGTCGGCCGCCGCGGCAAAGGTGCGAAGAACCGATCCTGCTTCTTCCTGTCGCCCGGTCGCCAGAAGCAGTCCCGGCAAGGAGACGAACGTATCCCGCCCCCAGTCCGCAAACCAGGGGAATCCTGCCACGACCGTGGTGTGTTCTCCTTGGAGACCCGCGCGTTTGGCGACGAATTGGTCCGCGGCCAGACATAGAACCTTCGCGGTTTCGTCCTTCGCCCCCGCCAATCGGATCAATTCCGTCTGCCGATCCAACAGATCCCGTTGGATCGCCGCCACGTCGACCGGCGGCATCCCTGCAAGCTCCGCCGGATCGCCCAAACGCGCCCAGAAGACGACGCTGCCCGCTCTCTCGATGCGTCCCTTGAACGCTCCGGGGGCCCACAGATCCTCGACGTGGTGCAATCCACGGGCCTTGTTCACGCGATAGATGAAGTCGAACCACCACTGCGGATCGCTCTCAAACCGCAGGTTGGGACAACCGAGCCGCAACTCGCAGCCCATCACGAGATCGTGTCGCACGATCACCCCGCCCTGCATGGGTTTTTGGATGAACGGCGCGTCCGATTTCTGAAGCAAGTGGAAATCGCGAAACGCCACCAGGGGACGCAAAGTCAGATCGAAAGGCTCGCGGACGTCCTCAAACAGGTACTCGACAACGACGGTGTCGCTGTCATGGTCGAGGTAGACCGCCTTGGCCAGATCAACCGGGGCCAGTCGATAGGAGAAACGCGCCCCGATGTCCCGGCGGAACTCGTGCAGGCATTGGTGGCCCGTCGGGGCAAACCGGTCGGAGAACTCACAGGTGGAAAGCTCCAGAGCCTGTCCGTTCCACAGCACCGTCTCCAGGCAATTCGACAACGCCATGACGCGACTGACCAGGGGATCGGGCGAACCGACCAACAGGCCGTGATAGCCGCTGACGTTGCAGCCGACGATCGTGGACGACGTGAAACTGCCCCGCCGGTTCGTCAGGAGCCATTCCCTGGCCAGCAGGTCCTCCAGCTTGCAGCCCTTCGTCGCAACCCGGGCGATCTCCATGGACTAAACCGGCACGGCAACCCGGGCCGCTGCGCCCGCCTGCGCCGGACTGTGGGCCACGATGGGAGTCTGATGCGACGCGCACCGTCTCTGCAGGTGGTCCAGCACGTTCATGAAATTGATGTACGAGTCGTACGGCGAATCATAGGGGTTGAAGTACTTGTGGACGTCGCCGTCGGCGAAGTACTTGGTGCACATATAATAGAAGTGGTCCGACGTCTGCAATCTTCGCCAGTCGTCCAGGATCCGCGGGTCGTTGGCCCGCTTGATCTTCTTTTCGAGCCGGTAGAGTTCGTGCAGCGCGTTGGACTGCATCGGGTTGCCCAGCCACGCGGACAGGTCCCGCTCGGTGTCGGCCCAACTGATCACGTGCGGCACATCCACGGTACCCAACGGCTCGTACGAGGCCACCACTTCGCTGGGCGTTTTGAAGTTGTTGTCGGGATGCTTGAGGATCTCGCCCGGCAGGTGCCGCATGAAATCGAAGATGCCGGTATCCTCCCACTGATGCTCGCCGAGGGTTTCATAGTCCATGAACAGGTTTACGGTCTGTCCGCACCCGTTGACGGCGTTCACCCACTGGGAGAACTTCTCGGCCGTCAGCGGCCATTGGGCCCACTGACGATTGGAGAATCGAAACGCGATGTCGTCGCTGAGCGAATAATTCTTCAGCAACATCTTGATCCGCCGGCACCCCTTCGGCTGATAGACGAAATTCGGGCTGCGGTAGCCCAGGATGTGGTCCGCCCCTTCGGTGACGACGGCGTCGAAACAGCCCATGGCCTCGATGAGCAGGCCCAGGTCGTTGTTGTAGATCAATTCGGTGTTGCGGAAGACTTTCGGCGTTTGGCCGAAGAGGTCCTGAATCAGCTCGGTGTGCTTTTTGACCTGTTCCACGAACTCCTGACGAGAGTACAGGAAGCTCAAGGTGTGATAATAGGTTTCCCCCAGGAACTCGACGCATCCGGTCTCGGCCAACGCGTGGAACGTGCTGAGGACCTCGGGACTGTGTCGCTCCAACTGCTCGAGCAGCACCCCGGTGAGGCTGTACGCGATGCGGAACCGCCCCTGGTGCTGCTGAATGAGCTTCAGAAGCATTCGGTTGGCGGGCAGATAGCATTTGTTCGCCACCTTCTTGCAGATCGCCGCGTTCTTTCCCTCATCGAAGTATCGCTCGTCGTTGTCGAAGACCGTGTAATGTCGCAGCCGCGTGGGCTGATGGACTTGAAAGTAGAAACATACCGAGGGCATAACCTCACCAATCCTTTCACATCCTGTCGATCCGTCTTTCACTCGCTCGGTCTATACCGGCACGAGTGTTTCCTGGTAGACCCGCAGGCAATTGCGTGCGGCGTCCCGCCACCGCAGCTTGCGCACCTCGAAGTTTCCATGATTGCGGAGCGTCATCCGCAGCGACGGGTATTTCAGCACCGCCGCAATCTTGTTCGCCATCTCATTGATGTCCCAGAAGTCCACCTTCAGGGCGTGCTTGAGGACTTCGGATACCCCGCTCTGCTTGCTGATGATCACCGGCACGTCGTTGTCCAGAGCCTCCAGCGGCGCGATGCCGAACGGCTCGGATACCGAAGGCATCACGTACAGGTCCGCCATCCGGAAGATCCGACGGACGTCGTCGCCCCGCAGAAAACCGGTGAACAGAACCTTGTGGCCGATGCCCAGTTGGGCGGCCAACTCGATCGAGCGGTACATCAGGTCGCCCGAGCCGGCCATGACGAATTTGACGTTGTCCATCACGTCGAGCACCTTCTTGGCCGCTTGAAGGAAGTACTCGGGCCCCTTCTGCATCGTGATCCGCCCCAGGAACAGGACGATCTTCTCTTCCCGCCGGATCGTCACAGGGGCCGTGGACCACGTGCCGTTTCGTTCCACGCCGTTGTAGACCACTTCGACCTTGTCGCCCGGGATCCCGTAGCGACTGATCACCACGCTCCGCGTGAAATGGCTCACGGCGATCACCTTGCTGGCCCGCTGCATCCCTTCCCGCTCGATGTCGTACACCATCTGATTGACGTGCTCGCCGCTGCGGTCGAACTCCGTCGAATGGATGTGCACGACGAGCGGCTTGCCGCTGGCCATCGACACGCCGATCCCCGCCGGATACGTCATCCAGTCGTGGGCATGGACCACGTCGAACTCCTCGCCCTTGGCCAACTCCATGGCCATGGAGGCATAGCGATGAACCTCCCGGTACAAATCGCCTGCATAGTCGGGGCCTTCCCCTGCCTCGCACGATCCGTTTGTGGTCGTCGTGCTTTCCCGGCGAAGACGCAGAATCTCCGCCACTTTCTCATCATATGTATGGGGGGTTGCGTAGGCCTCGAGAGGCGACAGGATCGACCGGAATTTGACGTTGGCCAACTCCCGTTCCGATTGCGTGACTCGTTTGCTGGAGGTGCGTTTCCTCGCTTCTATCGGCGTCAGTAATTTGACGTGGGTCGCATACTGACTCTCCACCATCTTGGGAAGCACGAACGTCACCTTCACGCCGAGTTGATCCAACGCCTTCGTCAGACCGTAGCACGCCGTGCCGAGTCCGCCGCTGATAAACGGCGGAAACTCCCAACCCAGCATGAACACGCGAATGCGTGCTCCCTCATCGATCAGTCCCATATGTCCTCACTCACACTGAGGTTCTCCAACTCCGTGACACGGCCCTTACGGCGGGCAGCCATTTTGCGAACGCGACTCGTTGCTCATGGCAACACAACAGCCACAGCTATGCACAGTATCGGCAGGGTTCGGCACAATCTTGATTTTCGGGCGTAAAAAGTTTCAGGACGTAGTTCATTATACCCTACTCACCTTGTGGGGCATCTTCAGGTCGTCCGCGAGTGATTTTTGAGGTCAAAACACAGACAGCAATACTGAAAGCCAAGCTTTTATCGGCCTAGACCTGGGCCCCAACAAACCGCACCTGTTGTTTTCAGGCATCTTTCGCGTTCTATTATAGGAACATCTTCTTGCTCGTCAGCGCCAAGTCAAACTATCCCTCCACAAGAGCGCAATCCGGAATTCCCCAGGGTTGTTGGTAGGTTTCGACCTGAAATAGACCGAGAGCATGACCTGAAATCCCGCAACTCGACCGTCCCTTTCGATTCGAGCAAAAAAAAGACATCCCCTGCTAAATCCACGTATCCAAGACGCCGATAGCCATCCATGGTGCGGACGAACGACCGTGTGAGGGTCGAATCGACCGACCGGTAGCAGCAAAGAAGAACGAGGTGAGGGCCCGACGGAGGCACGAGTGAGACCGCAGAAGGTTATGGTCCAACGCCGCCGCCAGGAGGCTGCCACCGATTACGGAGAGTTGACATGAACAAGCACTCGAGAAAGAGCGGCAAGGGAAACACGAATGTCAAGGATCTCGTCGTCGTGGCGTTTCTCGATGACATGGATCAGGCGAGGGAGTACGAAACCCTCCTGCGGCTCAACGACATTCCCGCCGTCGTGAAGGAACAGTTGGACCCCAGCCTGGACGGCAAGACCGTCGCCATCATGGTCCCCGAGGACTATCTGGACGAGGCCCACGTCGTGATCGAATCGCAGGATGCCTACGACGACCTCTGCGATTTCACGATGGACGAGGAGGAAGACCTCGATTTCGGCGGGGACGAGATGGACGACGAGTATTGAGCCGAACGAACAACAGATACTTTGCCCTGATGATTCTCCGCGATCGCGAAACAAAGACCGTTTGGCGGAACGACGCTCCAATCGTGCATCGCAGAGAGTACACAGGGTTAGGAAGGTTGTAACACCATGGCAGAAATCGATGCCGACAACAGCTGCGAACGACGCGAGGTGAGCGATCGTCGTGCCAATCTCGTGGACAGACGCAAACACAATTTGGGCGGCAATCCCTACGATCCGAATTTCATCGACCGTCGAACCGGCGGAGATCGCCGCCAGAGCGTCGTCGATCGACGTCTCGGGCTGGATCGCCAGCGAGGTCCCGGGCGACGTCGCAGCGACGAACGAAAAGCCGCCGAGGAAGGGCAGATGTCCGACGAACAGTTCGAATTCATCATGGCCATCGACGAGTACAAACGGGCCAACGCCCGCCCCTTCCCGACCTGGACCGAGGTTCTGGAAATCATCATCGCGCTCGGATACCGCCGCGTGGCTGAGCCTCAGCCGCTGACCTCCCATAAGTCAAGCTCCGATGCCGATGCCGATCTCGATGCGGACCTCGACATTCCGGCCGCATCTCCCCTCTCTGAATGATTACGCTAATCCCTTGCAGGCTCGCGTCATTCGTTTGACGCGAGTCCGCAGGGGGTAGATCCACTCGGAGTCCCCCATCCCTATCGCGTCCGTGCAACCCGAACACCACGAGGCTTTCCGTACACGCCCAATTTCTTCAACACCTCGTCGACGACCCAGATGCTGCCGCTGACCAGCACGATCAACACCCAGTCCTGCCAGGACAACGGGCTCGTTCCGAAGATCGTCCGGCCGACCGGCGTGTGGATGGCCAGCACCTGCAAGACCACCGCAGCGCCAATCCCCACCAGCAGCCAGCGGTTCGTGAACAGCCCGACCGTGAACACCGACTGATACTGGGACCGGGCGTTGAATGCCTGAAACCACTGAAACGCCGAGATGGTCGTAAACGCGATGGATTGGGCGTGCATGTGCGTGCCGGACCGGATCTCATACCAGAACAAGAGCAGCGTCCCCACCGCCATGATCGGGGTCAGAATCCCCATGCGCAGCAGCATCGTGCGGTCCAGCACCGATTCCCTGGGATCTCGCGGCGGCATCTTCAGCACGTCACTGTGCAGCGGCTCGACTCCCAGGGGGATCGTGGCGACGCCGTCGGTGACGAGATTCACCCACAGAACCATGATCGCCGTCAGCGGCAGGTCCAACCCGACGAGCAGAGCGCCGACGAGCGTGAGAACCTCGCCCAGATTGGTCGCCAGGAGGAAGAAGATCACCCGGCGGAGATTGCTGTAGATCACCCGCCCTTCTTCGACCGCATGGACGATCGTCGCAAAGTTGTCGTCGGTCAGCACCATGTCGGCGGCCTCCTTGGCCACCTCCGTGCCGGCCCGGCCCATCGCAATCCCGATATCGGCCCCCTTCAGGGCCGGAGCGTCGTTCACGCCGTCCCCGGTCATGGCGACGACGTGCCCCTTTTCCTTGAGCGACTCCAGAATCTTCAGCTTATTGGCAGGCGACACCCGGGCGAACACTCCGATGGCCAGGGCCGCATCCGCCAACTCGGGTTTGTCGAGCCGGTCGACGTCCGCGCCGGTCAGCGCCTTGTTCCCATCCGTGATGCCCACGTGCCGGGCGATGGCCACAGCCGTCGTTGCGTGATCGCCGGTGATCATGATCGGTCGAATGCCGGCCGCCTTGGCTTCCGCGACCGCCTGCACGCTCTCCTCACGCGGCGGGTCGATGATCCCCCACAGTCCCGCCAACGTCAGGCCCTTCTGCACATCGTCCGGCTTTATTTGTTCGAGCTGTTCGCCGGACGACAACTCGCGGTAGGCCCCCGCCAACACGCGCAAAGCCTGCGAAGCCATTTCTTCATTGGCCTGCTCGATCTGTCGCTTCTGTTGCTCCGTCAATTCGACCGGCTTGCCGTCCAGCAACACATGCGAGCAGTACCGCAGGATCCGGTCCGGAGCCCCCTTCACGTACAGGACTCGCCCGCCGGCCTGCGTGCGATTCAAGGTCGCCATGTACTTGCGGTCGCTGGAAAACGGCAACTCCGTCACGCGAGGCATCTGCTCTCGCAGCTTGTCCGGATCGAGGCCCGCTTTCTTGGCCACGACAAACAGACCGCCCTCGCTCGGGTTGCCGTCCGTCTGCCATCGGCCGTCCACCTGTCGGAGTCTGGCGTTGCTCGCCACCGCCCCGATCCTGAGCAGTCGCTGGAGCGACTCGGAGGACAGGTCGGAGTCGCCGTTCTTGATTTGTCCCTCGGGATCGTATCCCTCTCCGGTCACTTCGAAGGTGCGGCCCCCTGCCCAGATCCTCCGAACGGTCATCTGGTTCTCCGTGATCGTCCCGGTCTTGTCGGAACAGATGACGGTGGTCGAGCCGAGCGTCTCCACCGCCGGGAGCCGCCGGATGATCGCGTGTCGTTTGGCCATCCGCTGCACGCCCAATGCCAGCACCACGCTGATCACTGCGGGCAATCCTTCGGGAATGGCCGAAACCGCCACCGCCACTGAGAACAGGAACATTTCGCCGACCTTGTATCCGCGGAGCACGCCCAGGCCGAACACCACCAAAGCCATGGCGACGCCGCCGAAACCGAGAATGGCCCCCAGTCGGGACATCCGTTTCTGCAAGGGCGTTTCTTCCCGCTGCGTGCTTCGGACCTGGTGCGCGATTCTCCCGATCTGGGTCCGCATGCCGGTCTCGACGACAACCGCCCTGCCGCGACCGCCCGTGATGCCGGTGGACATCCAGACCAGGTTGTGCCGGTCGGCTACCGGCGTGGATTCTTCCACGTGTCCCGGAGCCTTGGCTACCGCTTGCGACTCGCCCGTGAGGGCCGACTCATCGACGTGGAGATCCTCGCCGGACAGCACGCAGGCATCGGCCGCCACACGATCGCCGGTCTCCAGCACGAGCACGTCGCCGGGTACCACCTCCGCGGCCTCGATCCGCCGGACCTGGCCGTCCCGCAGGACTTTGGCCTGCGGCGCGCTCATCTTCCGCAGAGCCGCCAGGGCCCCTTCCGCACGCCACTCCTGGAAGAATCCGAGCACGGAGTTGAGGACCACCACGCCGGCGATCACTCCCGCGTCGGCGTAATGCCCGCCGAGCAGAGACACCCCCGCGGCGCCGATCAGCAGGTAGATCAAGGGATTGTGCACTTGCCGAATCAACAGGATCGCCGGATGGACGCCTTCGCCCGCCTCCAGAGCGTTCGGGCCAACCTGCGAAAACCGCTCCTGTGCGACGGCGGTCCCGAGCCCTTCCTGGGACGTCGTGAGGCGTCGTAGCACTTCGTCATCCATCATCGCATGCCATGCGGTATCTGATTGCTGCTCAACCATCTTATATCCTCAGACTGGATGCTCAGTCATCTTTTCCTAACCGATTGGGGGAGTATAGAGCCGGACCACCCTCCCGACAAGTCCGGGTTTTCCTTCTCACAGGCGGATGTCATTCACGAATCCTCGGATGCCCGTGAAGATGATCTGCGCGGCAAGGGCCGTCAGGATCAGCCCGGTGAGTTTCATCATCATCTGGAGGCCCTTCTGACCCAGCAGTTTCGCAATCGGCACAGCCAGAAATAGAAACAGCGAGATCATCACAACGGCCAAGAGCACCGCCGAGCCGGCTATGATCCTCTCTCGCGTGCTGGCGATCTCCATGCCCAGGACCATGAGGGTGCCGATGGTGCCGGGTCCTGCGATCATGGGAATCGCCAGCGGCACCACGGCGAAGTCCTCATTCACATCCTGGGCGATTTCGCTCCGCTTTCCGGTGACCATCTGGATGGCCGTGAGGAACAGCAGCGTGCCGGCGCCGACCTGGAAAGCCTCGACGGTAATGCCCAGGACGTGAAAAATCACGTTCCCGAAGAAGTACACCGCGAAACAGATCGTCAGAATCGCCAGACTCGTGCGGGTCACGCAATGACGGCGCGACTTCGCATCCATGTCGCCCGACAACAGCAGGAACATCGATACCGAAAAGAACGGCGACAGAAGGAAGAACACCTTGGCAAAAACGTCCAAAAACAGGGGCATTCACATACTCTCTCAATCCACGGTATTTGACCGAGACCCCATCGGCCCCGGCGTAAGCGGTGTAGTATACCCGCAGTCGCCCGTCAAAGGAA
>CALMMH010000212.1 GCA_937868145.1 uncultured Phycisphaerales bacterium | reverse complement strand
AATCCTCCAGGCGTTTATTGCAGACTCGCCCGAAATCCCTGGAGTATGCCGTCACCTCCGTTTGTCATTCCCGCGAAAGGGGGAATCCACATCATGGGACAAGTCCAGTCCCACGGTTCCTGGATTCCTGCCTGCGCAGGAATGACAGGGTCGCGACGATGGTGCTGCATTTCAAGGAGTTACGGTTTAAGAGGGAAAAATCGTGAAGCAGATTCTTCCTTCTTACAGTCGGTCGAATGGCCATTTTGCAAAAGTCCAGTTCTCATTTCGGCGGCAGCATCTTCTCGATACCGTCCCACTGGAGGCCGCCGATGACGGCCTGCGCGATGTTCGTCAGGTGGTCGCCGGTCTTCTCGACGTTGTCCACCAGGTCGATGAAGATCAATCCGGCCTCCGGCGTGCAGGAGCCGTCCCGCATCCGCTGGACGTGGCTGCGTCGGAAGTCGATCTGCATCTGGTTGAGATTCCGCTCGTGGGGCAGCATCGACTTGGCTGCCTCTTTATCGTCGTCCTCCAGGGCCTTGATCACCCCTGCGAACATCTCGGCGATCTCTGTGCCGAGTCGGTGGACCTCGGCCAGGGCCGAGTCGGTGAACGTGAGCTTCTGCTCGATCTTGCGATTGGCGATCTCCACGAGGTTCTCCGCATGGTCGCCGATTCGCTCCAGGTCGTTGACGGTGTGCAGCAGCACGGGCAGGCCGACTGCGATGTTTTCGGAAAGCTCGCGCCGCGACAGTTCCGTCAGGTACGTCGTGATCTCGTACTGGAGCGTATCGGTGAATTCCTCCGCGACACAGGCGGATTCGAGCATCTTCTTGTCGTCGTTGATCAGGCCTCGCACCGCGTCGGTGAATCCGCCTTTGGCGACACGGGCCATGTGGACGATTTCGCGACGGGCCTGCGCCAGCGCGATGTCCGGCGTGCGGAGCAGATGGCGTTCGAGAACCACGGGTTGGGCTGCCGCTTCCGACGGGCGAATCGGCACCAGCTTCAACGCGATTTTCTCCAGGAGGGACGCCAACGGCAGGAAGATAATGGAGTTGACGATGTTGAACACCGTATGAGCCACAGCGATGCTCGCCGCGATGGTGCCCTTGTCGAGCTGCCAGGGCGTCAAGAGATCCACCAGGTACCCATACCAGCCGAAGAGCACGCACGGATAAGCGATGGCCGTGCCCAGGACGTTGAACGCCGTGTGCGCCCAGGCCGCGCGACGGGCCGTGCGATTGGCCTGCAGAGCCGCCAGTTGCGCCGTGATCGTCGTGCCGATGTTGGCGCCGAGGACGAACGGGATCGACATGTCCAGCGCGATCTGCCAGTTGGTCCCGAACGCACCGCCCATCGCCAAAAGCTGCACGATCGCGATGGCCGCCGAGCTGCTTTGAATGAGCACTGTCATGCACAGCCCGACCAGGATGGCGAACAGGGGTTTGACGCCGTAGGTCACGAAGATCTGCTGTACCTTTTCGCTTCCCTGGAGAGGCGAAAACGCCTCCTTCATGTACTCGATGCCGAGGAACAGCAGGCCGAAGCCCAGGAAGATCGTGCCGATGCTCTTCATGGCCCGCGAACGGCCGCCCACGTGGAGCAGAAAGCCCAACCCGATCGCCGGCAAGGCATACATCTCGATCTTCAGGAAACCCAGGCCGGAGATCGATACGATCCACGCGGTCGCGGTTGTCCCCACGTTGGTGCCGATGATGACGCCGATGGCTTGTTTGAGCGTGAGCAAGCCTGCGTTGACCAGACCGATCACGATCACGGTCGTCGCGGAACTCGATTGGATGAACGCCGTGACCACGGCTCCGACGACGAAGCCGACGTAGGTGTTCTTGGTCATGGTCTCCAGGACAGTCTTGAGCTTGCGGCCTGCGACCTGTTTCAACCCATCCGACATCAGGAGCATTCCAAAGAGGAACAGCCCCAGGCCCCCAATTATCCCAAGAAGCATGCCACGGATCATCCCGGCTCTCCAATGCGATATACAAATGAGCACACAACAATGAGCCGCTCCGCGCAGCTTCTGCGTGACTATCGCGGGACATTCTATCGGGTCGACGCGCCGGCCGCAACCATCGTTCAAAATCTTCTTGTTCCCTGAGATGGACCGATGGTTCCAGGCCTATCTTTCAGGGGCGAGTCATCGACCACGCCGCGACCGGTTGTCTTGCGGTCCGGCCCGGCGTATCGAGTTCTGTGCTAGGAATGGACTGGCCGTCGTACTACTTCGGCGGCAACATCTTCTCGACGCCGTCCCACTGGAGGCCGCCGATGACGGCCTGGGCGATGTTGGTCAGGTGGTCGCCGGTCTTTTCGACGTTGTCCACCAGGTCGATGAAGATCAGTCCGGCCTCCGGCGTGCACGAGCCGTCTCGCATCCGCTGGACGTGGCTGCGACGGAAATCAAGCTGCATCTGGTTGAGGTTGCGCTCGCTGGGCAGGGCCAGCTTGGCCGCCTCGGAATCATCCTTGTCCAAGGCCTCGACGACGTGGTCGAACATCCCATTCACTTCCTTGCGGAGTTGGCCTATCTCAGCCATCGCCGAGTCGGTGAATACGAGCTTCTGCTCGATCTTGCGAATCGCGATCTCCACCACGTTCTCCGCATGGTCGCCGATTCGTTCGAGATCGTTGACCGTGTGCAGCAGCACGGGCAGGCTTTTGGCGACGTCCTCCGAGAGCTGCCGGCGGGATAGTTCCGTCAGGTACGTGGTGATCTCATATTGCTGCGTGTCGGTGAACTCCTCGGCCACCTGAGCGGATTCGAGCTTTCTCTTCTCATCGCCGACAAGCCCGTCTATCGCGTCGATGAATCCCATCTTGGCGGTCTTGGCCATTCGCACGATCTCCCGCCGGGCCTGCTCCAGCGCGATCTCCGGCGTGCTGAGCAGGTGACGCTCCAGGACCACCGCCTGGGCTCCCGCCTCGGACGGCCGCACCGGAACCAGCTTGAGCACCGTCTTTTCCAGCACACTCGCCAAGGGCAGGAAGATGATGGAATTGACCACGTTGAACGCTGTATGGGCAATC
>CALMMH010000211.1 GCA_937868145.1 uncultured Phycisphaerales bacterium | reverse complement strand
GACGAGGCAGGGGCCCCGTTGGGGCGTCCGGGAAGATTGCTTCGCTGATTGCGTTCGCCACCGGTCCGGCGTTGCCAGGACAACTCGATGAGAGCATCCACAGCCTGCTTTCGGATCGAGAACACGCGCAGCGTCGTCTTGATCGCTCCCAACGAATTCTCGTGAAGCATCGCCTCGGCCATTGCGTTCCAGCGAACGTCGATCGCCTCGCTCACCAACGGAGCAATGTCCGAACTCGTCCAGGAAAGCGCCGGAATCCGCTGCTCCAGACCCTCCAACGCCTGACGCACGGCACCCAGAATCTCCGTGATGACGGCATTGATCTTCGGGGCCGCTGCGGCCTGCCTGTGATTCAGCACGGTCTCCAGCCCTTCCACCCAGGCGTCCAGACACGCACCGATCTGGCTGACGGGCTTGAGTTGCTCGGCGTTGAAGAAGTCCCGGCCGAACATTTCGTCCGTCGCCTCGAGCAGGATCTCGATGGGTTTGGTCGGATCTTGGATCTTCTCGCCCTCTTTTCGAGCCGCCGGCAGAAGGGTCGCTTCGATGTAGCGACGAACATTCTGCAGAATACTCGACAGGACCTCCTGCGAAGTCCCTCGGCCGGGAGGATCCCATCGGAACGCGGCGGCCGGCTGGATGAACTCATTGATCCCCGGCGACGCGCCCAACGTGGCGGCGATCCGGGTCTGCACCTCCTGGCGATAGTTCGCACGCGTCTGCTGGCGATCCTGCCCCAGAGTCTCCAGTTCGGACAGAATTCGCGACTCAATGTTGGCTCGCCCATGCCCGGGCGTTCCGCACCACAGACCGTAACTGGAGAAACACTGGCGATGATTGTTCACCGGGTCCCTTTGAGGCAGGATCTCCGCCAGTTTGTTGTTGGCGTCGGACCGGACCTGCTGGCCGATGGGCTCGAACGCCATGGCGCGGACCACGCGGGCGATCTGCCGCACGAGGTGTTTTCGGTCGCCGCTGCCCATGTCGACCTGGCCGTTGAGCAGGTACAGGAAGTTGAAAGGCCCGGTGTCCCGGCGGAAACAATTCTCGCCCGCGCGGTCGCTTCGATATCGGACTCGGATGTCCGGCCGACGTTCGTCGCTGAGGAATTCGATCTGGTCGAGTGTGGCGCTGGCCGTGGCTTCGAGCTTGGGCCGAAGCATCGGATCGACGCGGAAAGCGTCGGGCAACAGCAAATGACCGATGACTTCAGCCGGCTTGGAAAACGACTCCCGCGACCACCATCGCAGGTTGTAGGCCATGTCGATGAGCATCCCCGCGCCGGTCCCGCCGCAGACGCTGCTGGCGAGGTGCACCGCCGGAGCCCCGTCGGAAGCCAGGATGAACTGGTCCGGCTGTTCTTCGACGATCTGCTGCGTGCTCGTCCGAAGGCTGCTGAACCGGGTCGCGACCGCCTCGTGGATGATCGTTTCTCGCAACTCGAAGAACGCCAGCCGCCCGAGCCGCGGAATGCCCTGACATCCATAGTCGGCAAACGTCGCGTCCTCGCGGAAGCCCCGCATCCAATCGAGATGGGGATGGAATTCCGGGTAACTGGCGTTGTCGCGCACGACCTCGCCGACGTCGACGTGATGGAACAGGTTGATGAAGTCCGAGAGAATCCCCTCGGGCGGTCCGCCGTCGTCCGAGGCGTCGGTATCCAGCTTCAAGAACCGAATGAAGGACGGGACATGCCCGAACAACTCCCGGATGTAGTGCTCCGCCCACTGGCAGACCAGAACCCCGGTGCCGCCCAGCCCCACGATCAACGTGGGTCGCACGACGATTGGACTATTGCTCAGTCGCATTCTCTATTCCCCTACTCTCTCACCAGACCCAGCCTCCGGACCGAAGAATGGGCTTGAGCCCACGCCGCTTTCCCCGGAGGAAATCATCCCGACTCTACAACAACTCTCTGTGCACCAACTTCCCGATCCGGATCGTCACGCGCATCGTTCTGGAGACGTTGTCGACGCGATAGGGAAAGTCCATGTGCACCATCTTGACCTGTCCGTCTTCCGGAAGCCGCTGCGAACCGTCGCGTTGTGACCACACACGCCCGCTTCGGGCTCCCAAGCCGGTCCAGACGCACATCAGTCCGGTGCGGACGGATCGGGCGTCTCCCCGCACTCTCGGGATCACGGCCGTCCACGCCCATCGGCGGGGGCACAAGACTCGTCGCAGCAGAACCCACACGGGTCCCACGAGGAACCCCAGAACGTTGCCGTTCCACCGGCTCCTGAGATGCCGCGTGTGCAACTGCACGTCCTTGATGAACGAGGTCTCCTGCAGATCGACCAGGACGGGGTTGTCGAGCCGAACCGGTTCGACGACCGCAATGTTCTCTTCAAGCCTCATATCCAGAGGCAACCGGCTCGGGTTGGGAACGAACAACCTCAGAATGGTCGTGACGATCCCGGCGACGAAAATCGCGATGACCGGCCACCAGATCAGAGGAACGACCCAGGGCGTGTTCAACTGCACCGCGTAGAGGTCGCTCCATTCGGCGATCATCCGGTCGGCGGATGTGTCCCCGGTGGGCCGATAGACAACCGAGGCCACCAAGGAGTACCGCTCGCTCGCAGGACGTCGCGGCCAGCCCAGGAAACTCAGCCTCGCACGCCGCGGCATCACCTTGACCGCCCCGTTCGCCACGGGATTCTCGGCCTTGAACGCCTGTACGCCTGAGCCGCCCTGATCCTGTAGATTCTCCAGGAATCGCACGTCCACCTGCCCGCCGGCCGACTCTCCGGCTCGACAACGCCACAGGTAGATTGTCGATTCTGCCGGCGTCCACTGCCCTTCCAACTCGGGCGCCGCACGGAACTGAGGCCTCGCCCACAACTCAGCGGACCCGTCGGAGACGAGTTCGGCGCCGGTCAGGGCAATCGCATCGCCAGTGCTTCGGCCGCTGAGAGACAATTGCTCGAGCACCGGCGGAATCACGCGGATGTCCGGACAATCCCATCGCAACAGGTCCAACCCCTGGCAGGAGAGCTTGAACTGCACCATGCCATTCTGCAACCCCTGCGCCACCGGCAGGAACTTGGGCCCTTTGACCAGAAGCTGACGCGCCTCAGGCGTCTGCGACGGCGCCGACGAAGTGGTCCCATCCATCCAGGTCTGCGTCTGGCCCGGCAGTTGGAACTGGAACGCCAGGGCCTGCGATTGGCTCGCGTCGGCCGCCTCCTGCTGGAGCGTCACTTGGTATTCGAAGGGCCACTGCCGAACTCGCGAGGTCAGCCATGCGGGCGGAGCCACAGCGGGCTTGATCTCGTGCGGACGGATCGACGCGATCACCGGCGTGATGAAGAACGCGGTGCGACGGCCGGACTGAGGATCGATTCCCGACACCTCCAAGGCATACTCGCCGTTGCCGGCAATCTGGACTTCGCGAAGGAACGAACCTTCGGCAGTCAATTCGTTCGCATCCGAGAACTCGGAAAACCACTCGGCATCTGACGTCGGCCGGCGCAGCAATCGGATCGCGGTCCGCCATGGCCGCGACTGTCCCGTGGCGGTCCAATCGCTGGGGCGAACGTCCACCCTCAAGCGGGCGGAGAACCGGGTCTGGAAGGCCGAGACGCCGCCCTCGCCCATGCTCCAGCGACGAGAATCGAACACCGGCTCCTCGCCGGTGGGCGTGAGCTTGCGAATCGTGATCGCCAGCCGCGGGGATTTGGCCAACAAGTGGGCATAGGCTCGCCGCGGCGACGTTTCACCCGCCCCCTGCACGGCCGGCGTATCCGCGGTCGCTTCGATGCTCGCACGGCCGGGGACTTCGGGCGTGTACATCGCGTGCCCGATCAGCTCGCAACGCTTGGCCGGCCCTTCCGGAGAGCTGACGGAAATCCACTCGATCGTATTGGATATGTTTCGAGCGTCGCCGGTCTTGGATGCGACCGTGACGACGCACGATTTCTTGAATTGCTCGATGGCCGCGTTGTGTCGGGCATCGGTCGGGACGTACCCCGTGAACACCGCACGCAGCGGAATCTCAACAGGCTCCCAGGCGTAGGCCGTAATGTCGGTCAGGCCACCCTCGCCCGCCCTCAGATCCTCCAGGACGACTCGACGATCGTCCGCACGGAACTGCCCGCCTTTGAGTTTGATCTGCAAAGCCCGGTCGCCGCCGGCAGGCTGCATCGTCACGTGCACATAGACCGGGAGGGTCTTGCCCAGGCTCAGACCGCTCACGATTTGCTCAAGATCCGCCTGGTTCACTCCGCCCGCCACCGGCATCTCCACGAAGATGGGTTCGTTCGAATCCGCCTGCGGGAACTCGAAGCGAACCGCGGAAATGTTCTGGTCCGCCCGCCACTCGGCATGGAATTGAATCGGCTCGCCGCAGAATAAGGTCTCCGAAACAGCCCCCTGCCGCGGAGACTGTCCCGGCTGCGTCACCGCCCACTTGAAGAGTCCCTGGGCCGCCGGATCGACGATGGCGTAAGTCCTGGTGGTCCCCTGGAGATCCGCCATCGCCGCACCCAGATCGATCTCGCACCGGTCTGCCGGAGGGATGGGAACCGCCGACTCCACGAAGTACGTGGCGGAAACAGTTCTTCCTTGATCCCCGCCCGGCTGTGCGGATTCGAGCACGCGACTTTGGAGCCCCGTCACCTGGGTGGTGCCGGACCGCATATCGACCGTGCGGGTCCGTGTCTCCGCCAGGGCCTCCGGAAATCGCTGCAAGGTCGCATCGCGGAACCGCTCGAAGACCGGAAACGCCGAGATCACCAACGGCTGCTTGTGGAATTCCCCCACCCACAGTGCATCGCGGGTGTCGGTGAATCGACATGCGATCCGCAATGGAGCCGGCAAATACGCCAGATTGAACCGGGGAAGACAGATGCGGCGAACGCCGGCCTGGGTTCGAACCTCCAGTTCAGCCCGCCCGACGAGCCGTTCCTCTGCTTCGACCATACGAACCGGGCCGGTCACCAGACTCCCCTGGTCATCCTTGCGCAGAGACCAGTCGGCCTGGGCGAGCGGCTCCAGGTGAAGCACGCCCGATTGCGGCTCAACCTTGAATTCCCCTTTGCCGGAGATCCGGAAGTAAACGTCCTGCCCGCCCGGCAGCTCGACATTCAGCGTCGCTTCCGCCGTCGGCGGCACATCCCCGAGCACTTCGTTCGTGGCAGCGTTCACCACGTGGACGCCTACGCATTCCGAGTGCACGTACACATCGTTGGCAAGCCGCAGAAGCGGAACGTTCGCGTCGCCCACCGTATGCCGCAGCTCACAGGTCAGCTTGTACAATCCCGGCATCCCGATCGTGAAAGGGTCCGTCTCATAGAGACGCGAGGGCAAAGTCCAGCGTCCCTGGTCCACGACCACGGAATCCTTCTCATCGGACGAGACGGCCTTCATGCGAATCGACAATTCAGTCCCGCTCTCGGCCGACGAAGTCGCCCGCAGATCGGGTCCCTTCTTGTGCCGCTCCAGCAGACGGGCCCTCGCCTTCACCTGCTCGTGCCGCCACCAGGGCAGTCCGGGCTCCAGCTCCAGTTGCACCAGAAGATCGGGAACTCGATAGAGGCGCACCACAGGCGACGATTTTGCGTCCGCCGGGCCGAGCGTCCACTTGCCCTGCCAGAAACGACCGACGAAGTCCGCGGCCTCGGGCCGACGCAGAATGGTCGTTTGCTGCCATGAGGACGCGATGACATTCGCCCGGATCCCCGAGCCGGCTTCCAGGTTGCCGTCGATCGCCAGAGTTTGACGCGTCTTGTCCGATCCGCCGACCGGCTCCACGATCGCCGATTTCACCGGCTCGCCCACGGCAACAATCGCCCAGTCGTGCCCGCTGACGAGGAGATCGGAGCCTTGGACACGATCCGTCCCATCCGAGGATCGAATCTGCATGCCCAAGCCAAAGACATCCATGAGAATGTCCGCAAAACCCCAATCGCGAGAAAGCCGATAGGCCTTGCCTCCTGTCGTCAACGCGACGGATTGCATCAGATCCTCGGCAGCGATCTCGTCGGCCGACAACCTCGCGTGCTTCTCCGGGGACCGCAGAGACGCCGCATCGATCAGGATGGGATAGACTTCGATCTGCTGCTCGGCGAGGCGTTTGGCCATGCTTTGCAGCGGACCGCGTCCGCGTTCCAGCTCCCGGGCGCTGTCGCGAGGATCGCCGTTGGTTAGAACGATCAGCTTGGCCGGGCCCTGGCCATGCTGGCGACGGGCCGCGGCGATTCGACCGGACGACCACCCCATACTCTCGGTGATATCCGTGTGGAAAGTCGCCATGAACTCCGCCGGTCGCACCATGTTGCGGCAAGCCGACTCCGTAAGAAACGTCTGCCCCCAGGGCAGCAACGGCCCGGTGTCCTCGCTGGGCAGAGAGTACCGGACCTTGTCCGAGAAATGGGCGACGCCGACGTGCAAATCAGACCGCAGGAACGGCAGCATCTGCAGAAAGACCAACTGGCCTTCATCTCGAAGTGTTTGACGCTTGCCCCCGGACTCGGGCGAGTCGCTGCTCTCCATGCTCCCGGAGACGTCGACCGCGATGACCACGTAACACGGCTCGGGTCGGTCGGAAAGGACTGCGGAGTCCTCCGCTTGGCCGGTCTGGGCCGAAACACCGCCGCAAGCCCCGATCAGAGCGACGATCAACATCGTTTTCAGTGGCAACGTGCGCATATCATCCTGCGTAAGAGCCGAACCTGAACCCACAGACGTCAGATTTCGGGCTTACCTTCATCTTGCGGGACATGCCCGCCCCCCGTTACTTCGTTCGGACACCTGCCTGAGCCGCCCGCCAAAGCATCTTGCCCACTTTCCCCGGACCGCTCGGCAGAAACATCCGCCCTCAATTCCGCGATCCTGCGTACAACCTCCTGCCTGCAAAGCCGCGATTGCGTCCGCTGCCCTCTCTCGGCCACCCAGGCCTCAAGACCGGTCAGGATCAGCCTCTGCACCTGCGGGACATCTTCCCGATGGTGGGCGGCAAGGTAGTAGCCTGTGGCCGCCCGCTTCAACTGATCTCGTGTATCCAACCCCACATCGAGCAGATCGCCGTAGCTTGTCCTGGCCTGATCCCACCGCGGAGGCCGGGCATTCAACTCTTGCCCTGCCTCGACCAAACGCCGGGCTTTGTCACAGGACTCCAGAAACAGACTCACCGGGTTGCGCGGGTCCACACGTCCCGGCAGCTCCGTCATTCCCATCGGCCAAGCGTCGAGGCATCTTTGGGCCAGATTCCGGACCTGCGCAATGGTGTCGAGATCCTCCCTCTCCAGAACGGGCCACAACGTCGCGGCCACGCTCCGCCACAGCTCCAGGCAGCGACCGGCCCGACCTTCCATCTGCGGAAAGACTCGCTCCAAAAGTCCGCCGGCCCGACACAGGGGACCGTCATCCCCAGCGGTCTGCAACGCGGCATCGAACAAACGCGTCGCCGCCGCGTGCATCGCCATCTGGATGCTCACGATCGATTGAGGTGAGTCGCTCTCGATCGCGAACCCGAACAGCCCAAACAGCGGCGACACTGCAAGCCACAAGTCCGGCTTGCAGACGAGCGTCTGGACCAAATCCGCCTCCACCGAATCCCAGGAGGCCTGCCCCGCCTGCAAAGCGGTCATCGCCTTGTGCAGGTGATGTTGTCCCTGGTGCCCATCCAACCGGTCCTCAAGTTCGCTCCAATCCTGGACCCACCCCTGCGGGTCGTTGAGGCGACACTGGGCCAAGGCCTGATACACCGCCTCGGGAACCGGCACAGCCCAATCCTGCGGCCAATTCTGACGCAGATACCGCATGGGCCCGCGAATGCCTCTGCGGATCTCCACCCGTCTCAACCTGTGCATGTGCCGTTCGAGACGAGCCGCCAACTCATCGAGGAGCGTGGCCACTTCCCTGCCGGTTTGGGGCTCGAGTCCGGATTGGACGCGCCGCAGCCTGAGAAGCAGATCGTCATATTCCCGCTGGGCCCGGCACAAATCCGTGAGAACGCAGAACTGCTCCACGCCCGAAACCAATTCGGCGCAGGTCTTCTGGAGATCCAACTGCTCGCTCTGCGACTGCAGGTACGCAACTCGTTCCAACTGAGTATCCACACGAGCCAACAAGCCCGCAAGCCGACCCCGACGGTTGAGCGAAGACAGAATCCGCCGCTGCACCTCGAGCCGCGATCGGGCTAGTTCGTACCGCTGGA
>CALMMH010000210.1 GCA_937868145.1 uncultured Phycisphaerales bacterium | reverse complement strand
AGCAGCGTCATCGCGGGCATGTTTGGCTTCCAGCCGCAGGATTACTTCAATGTGTCGCCGTCCGTCCGTGAAGTGCCGGACGCACAGTTCGGATAGTCTATGGACCAGCCGCCGATCATTCGGATCTCCTCCGCCGCCACGAAGTCCGGCCACAAGACGGTGGCGTTGATCGATCGCAACCTCGTGGAGCGAAAGGCGTGCGACGCCAAACGCAGCGACCGCAAACGCGAGATTCACAACTTTCACGAGGCCGACTCCGATCCGCTCCAGCGGATGCTCAACGCCATTCAGCCGGGCAGCTACATCCGACCCCATCGCCACCTCAATCCGCCGAAGTCGGAATCCATTCTCCTATTGCAGGGGCAACTGGCCTACGTCTCGTTCGGCGACGACGGCCTGCCGGAAGAGGGAGGCCTGGTCCTGGTCGACTTGGGCCGAGGTGTATATGGATGCGACTTGCGGCCCGGCGTCTGGCACACGATCTTTGCTCTGGCGCCGAACACGGTGCTCTTCGAGGTCAAGCCCGGACCGTACGATCCCTCCGCGGACAAGGAATTCGCCCCGTGGTCGCCGCCGGAACACACGGCGGAGGCCGCCGCATTCCTGGCCGAGCTCGAAGACCGATTTCGTCGATTCTGGGGCCTGCCCGCGCGTTCCTGGGAACTGCCGTCTCCATAAGGCAGCGGCAAGGTCGATGGGTTTGTCGTTGACTCGCTTCGCGACGTGAGAAGACCATGGGTCCGCGACGTTTATCGCTGCCACCCGAATCGACGATTTCCTTGACATGACCGAGACGTGTGGCGAGACTGGAGGCCCGTGAGACGGTGTGCATGGCACACCCTACATGAATCCGTTGGACGAGGTGGACACTATGGCACAGCGGGCGACATATCAGACGAGAGCGTCGGTTTCACGGCGGCAATTCATCCAGGGTTCGGCGGCATCGTTGGCCGTGCTGGGCGTGGGCGGTCGGCTCCATGCGGCGGGCTCCGACAAGATCCGCGTGGGGTTGATCGGTTGCGGCAGTCGGGGAATGGGGGCCGTGCGGAACTGCGTCGATTCCTCGCCCAACGTCGAGATCGTCGCGCTGGGCGATCTGTTCCAGGACCGCATCGACGCCTGTCTGAGCACGATCAGGAAGAATGGCGAGAAGGATTGGAGTTCCTCGCAGCCCTGGCAGCATGCGGACAAGGTTAAGGTCACGCCTGAGACGTGCTTCACCGGTTTCGACGCGTACAAGAAGGTCATCAACAGCGGCGTGGACCTGGTCATCCTGGCGACGTCGCCCCATTTTCGCCCGATGCACCTGAAGGCCGCCGTCGAGGCGGGCAGGCACGTATTCATGGAGAAGCCCGTCGCGGTCGATCCGGCCGGGATCCGCTCGGTTCTGCAATCCTCCGAGTTGGCGAGGCAGAAAGGCCTGGCCATCGTCGCCGGTACGCAGCGGCGTCACGACCCCAAGTACATCGAAGTCATGAAGCGAGTCCACAACGGCGACATCGGCGAACTGGTTGCCGGTCAATGCTACTGGTTGGGACCCTGCGTTCGCAATTGGGGATTCTATCACGAGAGGCAGCCGGCTTGGTCGGATATGGAAACCCAGTGCCGCAACTGGTATTTCTACGCCTGGCAGTCGGGCGACCACATCGTCGAGCAGCACGTGCACAACATTGACGTGATCAACTGGGCGATGGGCGGACACCCTGTGACCGCGATGGGCATGGGCGGCCGGCAGGTCCGCATCGAGCCCCAGTTCGGGAACATCTACGATCACTTCGCGATCGAATTCGAATACGCCAACGGGGCCCGCATTCTGAGCATGGCCCGGCAAACCATGAATTGCGCCGAACGCGTCGCCGAGCGGATCGTCGGCTCCAGGGGCGTCGCGGCCGAGGGTCTCATCGAGGGCGCCAAGCCCTTCAAATACGAAGGCCCGACGCCGAACCCCTACGAACAGGAACACGCCGATCTGATCCAGAGCATTCGCGACGGCCGGCCGCTGAACGAGGGCAAGCAGGTCGCCGAGAGCACGATGACCGCGATCCTCGGTCGGATGAGCGCGTACACCGGCCGGGCGATCAAATGGGATTGGGCCATGAACGCCTCGAAACTCGATCTGACGCCGCCAGCGTACGAGATGGGCGCTCTTCCG
>CALMMH010000209.1 GCA_937868145.1 uncultured Phycisphaerales bacterium | reverse complement strand
GGACAGGAGGCGGATCGCGCCATGCAGGGGTTTCAGAAAGGCATCGACCGCAGGCGCAACAGATTCTTGCGGATCGCCCTGCGGCAGCCATGTACTTGTCGCTGCTGGATCATTGCCAAGGCCTATCCCGGCGTGACACAGGATCACAACAACCAACAGCTTCTTGCTGTACTCCATCCTTTGCTCCATAGAAAACGCGTGAGTTGAGGACCCGCCCTACGCGATTCGCGTCGTTCGTGTATTTCGTGGCTGGAGAGTCGTATCCGACCGCTTGTTGCGAACTACCATAATTGCTGCTGGTCGACCTCGTCCTTGGCAGCTTTCTTTTTGCCGGCGGACCTCATGGCCTCCACGATGTCGAATGCGGCGTGGGGACAGGCGGCTTTCGGACACTGACCCGTCCAACAATAGAGGCAGAGCTTCTGCCGGGGCAGGCCGATCGCGCTGACCATGTCCTCCACGGTCTGGTAGCGAAGCGTCGTGACACCCAGATCTTTCGCGATCCAGTCGACCATTTGCGCGTACTTGTGCGAAGTGGGGTCGATGTACTCCGACACGTCGGCCAGGTCGTGGCCTTCGAGGCTTCGAATCGCCTTGCGTGCGGCCAGTTCGTGGATCGAGCGAGTGGACAGGTTGAACATGCAGGGAAACATCAACGGCGGACACGCCGGCCGAACATGGATTTCTTTGGCCCCGCAGCCCCAGAGCTTGGCGACCGCAAAGTTCTTCAACTGGGTCCCTCGGACGATGGAGTCCTCGCAGACCACGATCCGGTTCCCGTCGATCACCTCCTTGATCGGGATGAGCTTCATCTTGGCGATCAGGTCCCGCGTGTGTTGGGACGGCGGCGTGTAGCTTCGCCCATAGCCGGGAGTGTACTTGACCAGCGGCCGCCGGAAAGGGATTCCGGATTCCATCGCGTAGCCCAGACCGTGGGAGAGGCCCGAGTCGGGGACGCCGGCGACGAGATCGGCCTGGATGTCGCCGTCGCGTTTGGCGAGAAACCGTCCGCACCGTTCCCGCACGATCTCCGCGTTGATTCCCTCATAGTTCGAGGCGGGAAACCCGGTGTAAATCCAAAGGAAGGCGCAGGTCTGCTGGGTTCTTCCGCGGCCCGGCCTTCGCTGCATGATTCCGTCTTCGTTCAGCAGAACGATCTCGCCGGGCTCCATGTACTTGACGACCTCGAAGCCCAGATTCGCAAAGGCGCAGGTCTCCGTGGTGATGGCCCATCCCTGGGGCCCTTTCCCCGCAATCAGAGGCACGTAGCCAAATCGGTCCCTCGCGGCGTAGATCCCGGCCCTGTGCAGCAGCAGGAGCGAACACGAACCTTCGATGACGTCGAACACCTTCTCGATCCCATCGACCAGGTCTGTCCCTCGCGTGACGAGCTTGGCGATCAACTCGGTCGTGTTCACGCCTCGCGGACTGACCTCACTGAAGG
>CALMMH010000208.1 GCA_937868145.1 uncultured Phycisphaerales bacterium | reverse complement strand
GGGCCGCAGAGAGGAATTGACTGAAGTCGTTATCGGATCTTCCGAAAAGGCCGGGAGTTTGCGCAATGTTCGCGTCGATGGAGCGTCATTCATTTGGGCAACAGATTACTTGACTAAGAACGGGGATTTGTGTTAAGATAGACAAGGGATTTGGGTTATATCCGACCCTATCCAGAACATGAGAAGGTGCCGCGGAACACCTGACTCGGGGGGGATGTCGCCTCTCCGGGGGATTCGCAGAAGGAAACAGAGCAAGGTGGATAGCAGCAGGACTGACACGAGCCTTGGAGTATCGGACGTTGTTGCGCGGGGTGGCTCCGGGCAACCCAACGTCGCGTTCCTCCACCCGTCGGCATCGCCCGCAGGCAGCAGCGGGGCGGAGCCGAAAGGCGGACAGAAGCCGCGTCCTGCGCCTGCGAAAAAGGTCACTGTGGACGGCATGCTCGCCTGTCGTTACGAAATGAAGTATCTCGTGACGGAAATCGAGGCCGCCCAACTCACGCGGTACATCCGTCCGTTCCTCGAATACGACAAGTATTCGAAACTGCAGCGGGGCGGGATGTACCCCATTGTCAGTTTGTACCTGGATTCGCAGGATCTGCAGTTGTGCCGGGAGAGCCAGCAGGGACAGAAGAACCGGTTCAAGTTGCGGATTCGAAGTTATACCGACGAGCCGGAGTATCCGCGATTCTTCGAGATCAAGCGGCGGATCAATCGCGTGATCATGAAGAGTCGGGCCCGGGTGATGGATCAGGATGTCGCCGCCCTGTTGAGGGGGAAGTTTCTGCCTCCCCAGGGGTACACGACCGACGAGAAGGCGCTGACCCAGTTTCAGCTCTATGTCGCGGCGGTTCAGGCCGGGCCGATGATCCTGATCAAGTACCTCCGGCAGGCCTTCGAGAGCACCTCGGAGAATCGCGTGCGCATCACGTTCGATCGGGAGTTGTTCTACAAAGTGACCGGCGACCCTTGCGTCCGCATGGGCGGCGTCGGCTGGCAGCATAATGATTTGACGACAGGCTATGCGATTCTGGAGATCAAGTTCACCGGGGTTTACCCCGAGTGGCTCAGCCGGCTGGTGCGGTACTTCAATCTGGACGCCCGTTCGATCTCGAAATTTGCGACGTCGATGGAGCAATCGCACCGGTTGGGGTTCTGCGGACCGGCCATGAGGAGTTTGTGGAATGGATAGATGGTGGCAATTGATCGAGGAGGCTCCGCTGACCGGCGCGACGTTCGGCCCGCAGGCGATTTTGTTGTCGCTGCTGCTGGCGTTCGTGCTGGGCCAGGTCGTCGCCTGGGTGTATTACCTGACGCACAGCGGCCTGTCCTACTCCCGCTCCTATGTTCAGTCCCTGATCCTGATCAGCGTGGTCGTCGCGATGGTCATGTCCGTGATCGGCAACAACATCATCACCGCGGTCGGATTGATGGGCGCGCTGGCCATCGTTCGCTTTCGCAACGTGCTGAAGGACACGCGGGACATCGTGTTCGTTTTTGCCTCGCTGGTGATCGGGATGGCGTGCGGTTCGCACCGGTACATGACGGCCATCATGGGCACGGCGATCCTGAGCTTGATCGCCATTTACCTGTTCTTCACGGATTTCGGTTCCCATGAGCCGCACAACGGATTCCTGCGGTTCAGTCTGCGGGGGGCGATCGGCGCCGACCACCCGGTTCCCGGCATTCTGCGGCGGTTCTGTGGGAATTTCACGATGATCTCTGCGCAGGACAGCGGCTTCGGCGGGCCGGCCGAGTATGCCTATCAGATCATGGTGAAGAACACCGCCAAAAATGAAGAGTTCATCTCGGAGTTGGAGAAAGTCGACGGGATGGAGAACATCAGCCTGACGATGCAGGAGAAATTGCTCGAGGTCTGAGCGGCAGCGACCATATGAAAGAGAATCAACCCAAGAAGGACTACGTGGTCAAACGCTCCTACCTGCGTCATGCGGTGCCGATGACCGTCTGGCTGGGCGCCGTTGCGACGGTGGGCTGGCTGTTCTATCAGCGATCGGAGAGTTTTCAGATTGTCGGCATTGCTCAGAGCGAGGTGCGTCAGGTGGCCTCGGACTGTACTGCTCGCATTTTTGACATTCCGGTGGAAC
The DNA here is from genome assembly GCA_937868145.1 of uncultured Phycisphaerales bacterium. Lineage (GTDB taxonomy): Bacteria > Planctomycetota > Phycisphaerae > Sedimentisphaerales > Anaerobacaceae > PLanc-01. The sequence continues at coordinate 1,073 of CALMMH010000208.1, read as the reverse complement.
TGTTCCAGCCCGTCAAGGCGGGCCAGACGCTGGCCGTCCTGAACACAGTGCCTGCCAGTGAATCGACCACCGAGCCGGAACTCAAGTCGCAAGTGGCGACCGCTGCGGCCGAGATCGAGCGGTTGATGGCTTCGCTGATTCCCACTCAGGAGCAACTGCTCGCCGACGCGGCCGGTCTTCAAATCAACCATGCAGACAACGTGCGACGGTTTGCCGTTGATGCCGAGAGCGCTCGGCTGCACGTGCTCGAGATCCAGGCCGCGATCGCCTCGGAAGAGATTTTGCTCAACGGGTTGGCCTTGGATCTCCAGGCGACCGAGAAACTGGTGGCGCAGAAGGTGATTGTGCCCTTCGAACTGGAGAAGGTCAGAGGCCAGCATGACAGCACGATCAAGAAGATCGACGAGTATCAACAGGAGCTCAAGCAGGCTCGGGATGATCAGGCCGAGGCTGAGCGCCGACGCGATCAGTTCTCCCAACAGGAAGTGCCGCAGCCGTCCGTGGATTATGCCCTGGAGGCCATTCGCAAGGAGGCCAAGGTCCAGGAGGAACTGATGAACGGTCTGCAGATGCAGATCGCCGCATTTCGGGCGAGGACGTCTGTCGAGCTGAAATCGCCGATCGATGGCGTGGTCATTCCCATCTCCGGAAAGGCCAACGAGGCGCTGCTCAAGAGGCAGGGGGAAGAAACCATCCGACGAGCCGGAGAAGTGGTCGCCGCCGGCGATCCCATTCTTGCCGTGGCCCAGACCGAGCCGACCGAGATCGTCGCTTACGCCAACGAGCAGCAGGTGGGACTCCTCGAACAGGATATGAACGTCGAGCTGGTGAAGACGAGGTATCCGGCGCAGATCGCGCAGTCCCGCGTTCTGTCGATCGGTCCCACGATCGAGCTGCTGCCTCAGCGTTTGTGGCGAAGTCCGACAGTCCCGCAGTGGGGGCGGCCGGTGGTGATCGAGATTCCCCGGGGCCTGACTGTGATTCCGGGCGAGCTCGTCGGCATAAGGGGACTGTGACTGGTCGATTCATGGTTGGGGTGATGAACACGATGCGACGCACTGCACTGGTGGCGA
>CALMMH010000207.1 GCA_937868145.1 uncultured Phycisphaerales bacterium | reverse complement strand
GGGCCGCCGTCGGCATAGGTGTTCAGCAGGATGAAGTACGTCGTCCCGGCGGAACCCGCGGGAATGTACTGCCAGGCGGTGACGACCCACTTCCCGCCGGCGAGGTCGAACTCGCGCACGAGATCGGACGTGCCGAGGATCTCGACCGACTGCCTGTCCGTATGGGCGTAGAGATCGGACACGCGGCCGTCGGCGGACGCCGCGTTGTCCCAGCCTTTCCATCCGCCCTGGCCGTGAATGCCCGCGTCCGCGGCGTACGATTCGAACCCGTCCGCGAACTCGCTCGCCCCGCCGCTCCCCACTGCGCACAGCAATACGATGGATGCCAGTACTGCGATCTGATTTTTCATGGCCGAACCCTTTCCGATGAACGCCGATTTGCCGCCCGCAGGCTAATACCCCACTCCACGCCCGAGGGCATGTCTCTCGTATATCGCGTGCTCCATCCGCTGTCAACACGAATACCCCTGACACAGGGAACGCACACGCTCACGCACCGACGACACGGTCCGCCGCAGAATCGAAACGCGGACGTGGATATCGAGAACGGGTTACTATTTCGGAGGGCACCCCATGATGTGGTTGTGGATCTTCCTGGGCGGCATCGCCGTCGTGATCGTAATTCAGATCGACGCGAAGTGCAAAGAGGCCTGGTATAACCGCGGCGTGGCCCTCATCAATCTTCACCGGGCGCAAGAGGCCGGGAAGGCGTTCCGCAAGGCACTCGAGATCGACAGCCGCTTCTGGCAATCGTGGAACAACCTGGCCGCCCTGCTCCAGGCTCTGGGCAAGAACCAGGAAATGGACGAATGCCTACGACAAGCGCTCCGCCTGAAAACGGCATATTATCACAACCACGAATGGTTTTGCACACAACCTAGAAGCCGACCCTCGCGACACTCCCGATATACTACCTGGGGATTCCTCTTTCCTAGCCTAATCATCTATTTTGTAGACAAGAGGCATCTCGTCCGGTAGAATCAATACAACATCGGCGTACGGCCCATCCCCCTGGAGGCCGCCGACGGTGTACTGTGTACCGAGCTTGAATCGCTGCGGTGGAGTGGGTTCGTGGCTTTCGGAGGAGGAGTTGGAGTCATGTCGAGATTCATCACGCTGTCGCTCATTGTCTGCGCTATCACCTGGCCCGCTCACGCGGATCTGTACGATCAGGCTCCGCCGATGACCAGTTCCGGCTACTACAGCAATCTGGACAGCGGTATGAGGATTGCCGATGAGTTCACCCTCTCGCAGCCTGCCGTAATCACCGGCGTTACATGGTACGGTTTCTTCTTTCCCGAGATTGGCCAGGACATGACTTCCGTTCTCTTCGACGTCTCGTTCTTCACGGATGCCGCGGATTTGCCGGGAACCAGGATCAGCCAGTCTATCGTGTCGGCGACCGTTTCCGACACCGGACTGAATGTCGCCTACCCCGTAGACAAATCCTACAACGGCAACAACATCTACGAGTTCACGGCGGATCTCGCCTCCCCTGTCGCCGTCGCCGCCGATCAGACCGTATGGTTGTCGATCGTTGATGCAGACTCGGACACAACCATGCGATGGGTATGGAGCGCCGAGACGCTCTCGAAAGCCACTGACATCGCCATCTTCAATATCGCCAACAACCCTATCTGGCAAGTCGCAGCCGGCGATCGCGCCTTCTCGCTCACCGGCTACATTGTCCCGGTCCCCGGGGCGGTCCTGCTCGGCGTTCTCGGCCTCGGCCAGGGAGCCATGTTGCTGCTCCGCAGGAATTCGTGAAGTAGGCGTTGCCGGCGATCCACGCCGCAGCGAACCGCGCAACGCGCAACGACGAGCGACGAAAAGTCTACTTCCCGACAGCTGCCGCCTCGCGCAGCTCCCGCCGCCTCTCCTGGGGCCACTCCTCGGGGAAGTTCAGCCGGGCAAAATCCCCGAACAATTCGACCGCCTTGCGGTCGTACGCCCGCGCCGCCTCGACCTCGTCGACGAAGTAGCCAAGAAACAGGCGTTCGCCCTCGAAGGTGATCCTCGCGGTCCATTTGCGACTCCTCTTGTGATAATTGACTCCCAGGAACCGCGAGGAGGAACCGTTCCGCTTGCTCCGGTTCTGCGAGTTCTCCATCTGCGTGCAGACGAGCAGATTCTCTCGCGTATTGTCCAGTTTGTTGCGGTTCTTGTGATCGACGACCATCCCCTCGGAAGGCTGCATGATCGCCCGGTGTAGGTAGATTCGTTTGCCCTTCTCGTGCCGCACGACGTAGTCGCCGTGCAGGTACCAGTTCCACCGGCTGAGCCACTCATAATCCGCGGCGTCCACGTAGGCGTAGTATCCATCGCTCAGCGGAATCTGTTTGACGTCGCCGCCGGGGGCCTTGGTCCGCGGCCGGAAGTTTTTGCAGATCTGCCCGAGCGGCATCGGCCGCGAGCGTCCGAGCAGGTCCGGATGGTTGGCGCACGTCGGACGCGTCGCGACGCAGTTCGCCAGGTTCCACATCGCCTGGCCGCGGTCCCACTGCGAGTACACGCAATTGAAGCAATTCTCCGCCTGATTCTTCATGATGTCTCCCTTCCGTTTGATGGAACGAATGATGATTCGCCCGTATCCGTGCCGGTCCTCGTAGGGGCGACTCATGAGTCGCCCTCCCAGCCGGCGTGTCGCGTTGCGTTGCGTTGCGCGACACAGAACTATGATACAATCACCATAGCCCGCCGTCAATAGCAATATCCACACGCCGCAGATTGTTGCATGTTTCCTAAACCCTTGTGGACCAAGGAGTAATAGACTCGCCGCAAGAAAGATGCGATATTTTCACCATAGAGAGGATGGCCGCTTCGTAGGGGCGACGCACGCGTCGCCCTCCGGGAACACCGCGAACCACGGAGAACCCAGCGCGGCCTTTGGCCGCAACCCAAAGAATCACACCACGAAGAGCACGAAGGGAAATGCAGTTTCACGCGGTCGCGCAAGGTGGGTTCTCAACCCGCGTGTTTCTCCTCCGGCGGCAACGAAGATCAATTCTCGCAGAGACGCCAAGGCGCAGAGTTCACGGAATAGTCGGATTTTCTTCTCTGCGGCTCTGCGTCTCCGCGCGAGACATCCTTCTCTGAACCCGGCCCCTCTGCATCTGCGAAAACCCGTGCCATCGCAGACAACGGGGATCCCTTCGTGCCTTCCTGGCCTTCGCAGACGATCTGTCCTCTTTCCGAGGATAAGAAGAGATAAGTATGCTGTCCCGAATGGCGGTCCGTTAAGGCGATTCTCGCCGTACTGATCTGCGTTTCCAGGCCGAAAATGAGGATTGCGAACATGATGACCTGCTTAACGGACCGCCATTCTATGCTGTCCCC
>CALMMH010000206.1 GCA_937868145.1 uncultured Phycisphaerales bacterium | reverse complement strand
ACGGCGAACTTGCGGCGGGACTCGGCCGTCAACGCTGCGTCGGAGAAACCACCCGACCAGGTCCAGCCGCCCACCGAAACCAGCACCTTGAGGTCGGGGTTGATCTTCTTCAGGGCATTCAGTTTGAACAGGTCGTCTTTCTTCAGCGGGGTGTTGTCGATGCTGGCGTCGAATCGCACCTGTCCGTCGACTACGTTGACGAAGGCGTAGTTGATGTGCGTGATCTTCTGGACCTGGATGGTTGAGACATCGAAATCACGATAGCCGGCGACATACGCCACCACGTTGTACTTCTTTTTCGCAGGCGTCGAGAAGCTGCGGCATCCCACCGACATCAGCAGCACCATCGCCGTCAGGATCGCGACGGCTCTCAGGACATGCGTCTTGTTGTGCTTTCCCATCGGACGTCACCTCATTCAAGAAATCTGCCCGTTCGTCAGGATCCCATCGCCATCGACTTGCAGCGGGGATTGACGAGGTTCTTCTCGATCAGTTCGCAGCGCTGTTGCACGCACTTGAAGGCGCGACCGCCGTCGGCGGGCGTGTGGAGGACGTAGTCCAGCAGGCGATCGATCGTGCTGGTGGCGACATGAACGCGCGTATCCGAGGCTCCGTAGTAAATGAACACGTCGCCATTCTTCCGGGCGATCCAGCCGTTGGCGAACAGAACGTCGGAGACGTCGCCGACGCGTTCCTGGCCGCGAGGCGCCATGAAATAGCCGGCCGGGCGGTGCGTGATCCGCCACGGCTCGTGAAGGTCGGACAGAAACATATACAAGACGTACCGCAACCCGTCGGCGTTCTCCCACACGCCGTGAGCCAGATGCAGCCATCCCTTGTCCGTCTTGATCGGCGACGGACCCTGGCCGTTCTTGCCCTCGACGATGGTGTGGTAGCGGCACGGGTCCATGATGAGCGATTCGTCCTCGATCTCGGCGTTCGTCACATCGTTGCAGAGCGCCCAGCCGATTCCGGTGCTGCACCCGGCGGCCTTGAACTCGCGCATGGGCCGGGTGTAGAAGGCGTACTTGCCGTCGACGAACTCAGGGTGCAGAACGTAGTTGCGCTGCTGAGCCGACGGGGTCTTCAGATCGGGCAATCGCTCCCACGTCTTGAGGTCCCTGGTGCGGGCGATGCCGGCCCTGGCCAAGGCTGCGGGCGAATTGTCCGGCTGCGCGGGGTCGTGACGTTCGGCGCAGAACGTCCCGTAGATCCAGCCGTCCTCGTGACGCGTCAGACGGATGTCGTAGACGTTCATCTCCTCCTCGGACGCCTCCGGCATCACGATCGGACGGTCCCAGAAGCGGAAGTTGTCGACCCCGTTGGCGCTCTCGGTGACGGCGAAGAAGGATTTGCGGTGGTAGCTCTCCACCCGGGCGACCACGCAGCATTTGCCCTCCCATTCGATGGCGCCGGCGTTGAACACGCTGTTGATGCCCATCCGTTCCATTAGATAGGGGTTGGTCTTGGGATCGAAATCGTATCGCCAGAACAGCGGCGTATGATCGGCGGTGAGCGCCGGATTCACGTAGCGGTCAAAGACCCCGTTGCCCGGCGTTTGCCTCTGGTTCTTGCGAACGATCAGAGCCTCATGGGCGTCCACGAGCTCCTTGCATCGTTTCTCGAATGCCAGTGTATCCACGATCGAAAATCTCCTTGAGAAGGTCAACTATCAGGCAGCGGGCTCATCGCCGTAACGCGGCGATTCCACAATTTTGGGTTTTGCCGGCTGAGGTTCGGATGCTGCACTCGGTTCGGCGGGCGGCAAATGATCGTACCAGCTCCTTTTCAACACGAGGCTGGTCACGGCCGCGACAATCAGCGAAATGACAAATCCCTTGGATTCCCGAATGACCAGACAGATCGGCAGGACCACCAGGCTGGTCTGCCAGATGGTGCCGACGACGATGTTGAACATATCTCGTCCGAAGTCTTTGTTGGGCTGGAAATTCGGGTCTTCCGCCATGACCTTGGCGCGGATCGGGCCCCAGAACCCCCAGGGCCGGACCGTGCGGTAGAAGTTCTTGAGCACCTCATCGTCCTCGGCTTTGCTCAACAACGTTCCGAGCAGGCATCCCGCAACGGAAAGGATGAAAATCGGCGGAAAGGTATACAGGGCGTTGGTTCCCGGCCACAACCATTGAACCAGGGACGGGACGAACAGGGCGCCGAGAATGCCGGTGAGCAGGCCCCAGAAGAACCCGTACCCATTGAAACGCCACCAGTGCCATCGCAGGACGTTCGCGGCCACGTAGCCGCCGAACAAGCCGCCGACGATCCACATCGTGACGCCCAGAATGTTCGCGGCCTGGTATCCGAACAGGATGCCGACGATCAGCACCAGAACCGTAACGACATAGCTCATTCGCACCTGGACCTTGTTCGATGCATTGGGATTGATGAACCGCTTGTAGATGTCGTTGACCACATAGGCCGGGCCCGCGTTGATCGTCCCTGCGAACGTCGACATGAACGCGGCCAGCAGTCCGGCCAGGAGCAATCCCGTCAGGCCGGTGGGAAGGACCGAGTTGTGAATCACGACCGGCAGGATCTTCTCAAAGTCCGGCGTGTCGCCGGCCTGCACCGCAGCGCTCCACATCTGAACCAAGGTCTCGCGGAGAGGGACCAGGGCCAGGATGGTCAAGCCCGCGATCAGCATGTAGCGGGGGAAGTAGAGGACGACGTTGACGGTCGCGCTCATGAGGGAGGCCTCCCGCTGGTTGCGCGTGGCCAGGACCCGCTGCATATCGTAGTTCGGCGAGGGGCCGGCCATGCTGGCCAGGATGCCCTTGCAGACCATCAGACCGAAGAAGATCGAGAAGAGGGACATGCCGTCTTCGGCCATTTTGACCTGGATCATCTCGAACGTGCCGGTCCACTTCATGTTCATGGTCCATCCAAACCACAGACTGCGCCACCCCTCGGGGACCACCGCGTTGATGGCTTCCGGACTGACGGTGGCGATGGCGAGGATGCCGATGGCGATCGAGACCACCGTCATGAGCCCGAACTGGAGCAGTTCCGTCAGGACCACGCTGCGCATGCCGCCTTTGACCACGTAGATGGACGTGACCGAAAGGATGATGAGGGCGTACGTATTGGGACTCAAGTCCCAGGGCAGCATGATCTGGGCGAATTTTCCGATCCCTTTGAATTCGTACGCGACGAAGCCGACGACGGTGATCAACGCGAAGACGACCACACTGATGTGGGCCAGGTTGGCGCCGCGCCCCCGGCCGAAACGAGTCTGTATCCATTCGGCTCCGGTCAAGACGTTGGACCGCCGCAGCCACGTGGCCAGATACATCATCAGAAAGATCTGGTTGAACGTGGGCCAGACCCAGGGGAACCAGACGCTCTTGAGGCCGTAGGCGAAGCACCAGTAGACCAGCAACATGGTCCCGGTGATGTCGAACATGCCGGAGGCGTTCGAGATGCCCAGGATGTACCAGGGGATGGTCTTGCCGCCCAGGAAGTAGGAGTCCAGGTCTCGGGAGGAACGTTTCGACACCCACAGACCCAGAAGAACCGTGGCGACCAGATACGCGGCGATAATGCCCAAATCCAAAGCAGGTAAGTCCATGTCTTTCGTGCTTTCAAAATCAAGACCATCTGTCGCAATCCGGAATCGAGAAGCATACAGATCTTACAGTCCGACCGCCCAAGAGACAAGGAGGAAACGACAGACTCCCCTTCATGTGTGCGACTAGTTTTCGTGGGGGCCTGTATGTACCTACAGCATGAGAAACCCTTCCTGGCAGCGAC
>CALMMH010000205.1 GCA_937868145.1 uncultured Phycisphaerales bacterium | reverse complement strand
CGAAACCGTTGTGCCGCAGCCCAACAAGGACCTGCTCAGCAAGCTGACGCAGCCGGCATCGAGCGTCAAGACGGAACCCGCTTCGCCGGCAAAGACGAACCGGGTCGAGAGCGTGCCCGAGACCCCGGTGAAGCAGGAGAAGACCAAGAAGAGCATCATCGACGAGCTGACGGGCGAGAAACGTCCCGATGGCTCGACGACCCGGCCGTCCGATGCCTCCAAGGAGGACGGCGGCCATGCGTAAAGTCTGGGCCGTGGCGACCAACACGATTCGACAAGCCCTGCGGATGAAGGTCGCGGCGATCTTCATCCTTCTGCTCTTGGTGTTGCTGCCGGTCATGGGAGCGACCGCCACCGGCGACGGCACGCTCAAGGGACGTCTCCAGACCTTCGTCAGTTACGGCATGTCCCTGACCGGCCTGTTGCTGAGTCTCTTGACGATCATCGTCTCGGTCTACTCGATCACGAGCGACATCGAGCATCACCAGATCTATACGGTGGTGACCAAACCGATCCGCAGATACCAGCTGATCCTGGGCAAGTTTCTGGGCGTCGTCGTGCTGGATGTCGCGTTGTTGACCTTGTTCTTTGGCCTCATCTACGGCGTGATCGCTCTGATGCCGCGGTTTCTCAAGGCTTCCGAGGAGGAGGTGACGCAGGTCCGCAACGAATTCTTCACCGCTCGGGCCAGCCTCGTTCCACCGGTGGTCGACGTCAGCGCCGAAGCCGACAAGCTGCTCAATCAACTCATCGCCGACGACAAGTTGGAGAGCCTGTATCCGGGCTACACCCCGCAGGAAGCCAAACGGCTGCTGACCAAGCGTCTTCAGCTCGAGAAAAGGGCCGCCGTGGTGGGGGGGACCCTGATCTGGGAGTTTCAGAACGTCAGACCGACGGACCCCAACAACCAGAGCCTGTTCATCCGGTTCAAGTACGACGTCTCGGTGACCCCGCAAGACGAGCAGGCCTATGGAGACTGGCAGATCGGAGACCTGCGGGGCTTCAAAACCGGAATACAGGTGGACACGCCGATCTACCGAACGTTTCCCCGGCGGGATCCCATTCGGAAGTTCCGGGAGATCGAAGTGCCGGCCTCCGCGGTCGCCAAGGACGGCTATCTGGCCGTGGCTTTCATGAATCCGCCCCTGAACGACACGACGGTCCTGTTCCCGATCGAAGACGGCCTGGAGGTGCTGTACAAGGCGGACACGTTCCTGGGCAATTACGTCCGGGCGGCATTGATGATCCTGTTCCGACTGGTGTTCCTGGCGTGCCTGGGCGTGATGGCGGCCAGCTTCCTGTCGTTCCCGGTGGCGATCCTCTTCTGTCTGGTGTTCTTCGTGATCGGCGCCTCCGGCGGCTTCATCGCGGAGTCGTTCACCTACATGAGCGAGAACGTCAACCGGGTCTACACGTATACGATTCAGGTTCTGATCCAGCTTTTGCCCCAGTTTGACAAGTGCAACCCGTCGAAATTCCTGATTCCCGCCCGGCTGATCTCCTGGGGCATGATTGGCGAAATCATGCTGGTCATGGTGTGCGTGAAGGCGACGGTGCTGTTGATCCTGTCGCTGGTGATCTTCAGTTTCCGGGAACTGGCGAAGGTTGTGGTGTAGCAGTGCAATTCGGACGCGATTGAGAGTGGGCCATGCGGACGCGTGATTTCATCATCTTGTTGGTTTGTGGCATGACGGCGGCGGCTTCGCTGTTCGCAGCCGGGGCGCAGCTTGATCGCATCAATGTCCAGCGGGAGAAACTGAAGCTCGTGAGCAATCCGGCCCTGGAGAACGCTCCGCCGTCGCTGGCGTTCGCGACCGTGGCGATGGGGGCGTTCCGCGGCCTGATCGTGGACATCCTCTGGATGCGGGCCGACAAACTCAAGGAAGAAGGGCAATTCTTCGACGCCCGCCAGGTGGCCGAATGGATCACGGCGTTGCAGCCGCGGTTTGCCGCCGTCTGGGAATTCCACGCCTGGAACATGGCCTACAATATTTCGGTGGCCATTCCCGCGACGCAGCCGGAGCAGCGGTGGCGCTGGGTCAAGAACGGCTACGAGTTGCTTCGCGACAAGGGCATTCCGCTCAATCCCAAGTCGATTCAGCTGTATCGCGAACTGGGCCGCATCTTCCAGCACAAGATCGGCGGCGTCACAGACGACGCCCACGAGTACTACAAGCTGCAGTTCGCCGACGAAATCGGGCCGCTGCTGGAGTCTGCGGACAACGATCTGGGCCGCAACGACAACCGGTATCTCGAAGCCCTGATGGCGATGCCCACCGAGTGGTCCGCCGTCACCGGCGATCCGAACCTCGCGGCGTTCGTCCAGGCGTTGCGGAACGCGGATGAGAGGTTCGCTGTCGATGAGAACTTCGTGAAGAACTATCTGTCGCTGTGTCAGAACCCCCAGCGGTTCAAACCTGCGGCGTTCGAGGTGATCGACGCCTATCGAGGAACGCTCGCCCTCAAAAGGTTCGATCTGTTCGCCAAAGGGTATCAACTGCGGCACGAGTGGAAAATGGACCCGGCGATGATGCTGCGAGTCGGCTTGAAGTATGGCCCGGTCGATTACGCCGACCCGAACAAGCACTTCCCCATGGACTGGCGTCATGCGGACAGCCACGCGATCTACTGGGCCCTGAAAGCGCTCGACGTGGCGATTCAGGAGAAGGACCGCGAACTGACGACGCACGAATCGAACACCGATCGAATCGTGATGCACAGCCTGCAGAACCTCTTCCGCTTCGGACAGATTCTGATCACCCAGGCCCCGGCCGATCCGAACACGGGAGCCCCCGGCGAAAAGAGCATCTTCCTGGGACCGGACCTGAGGATTTTCGATTCGTACAACAACGCCACCCTGGCGGTGCTGAAAAAGTACGAAGGCGACCGCGGCCGCGTGGAAGCGATGGGCAACGGACACCGCAACATGCTCAAGAACGCCATTCTGTCGTTTTATCAGGCGGGTCTGAGAAACAAGGCCCAGAAGATCTTCGACGAAATGCGCACCCGGTATCCGTTCGAGGAATTCCAGGTTTCGCTCGATCAATACGCCAAGCAGCGGTTCATCCAGGAGTTCGAGAGCATTGGAATTCAGGACGCCGCCGAGCAGGTCATGATGCTCCTGATCAATGCTTACCGTCTCTACGCCCATCACGAGGACGACGCGGCCGCCGGCAACGAGCGGCTTGCCCAGGAGGTGTGGGATCACTACTTCAAAGAGTTCGGCGACACGGATAGGATTGACCTGCCCCCCATGCCGGTGCTAAGATACAATGCGATCGGTCAGTTCTTGACGAGCGATGCCTATCCGGTGTACATCCGACAGGGCCTGCTGGCCCGCATCCAAATCGAGAAGCCGGAGCTTCTCAAGCAGTTGGAGCAGACCGAAGCGCAGTTGCGCCAACAGATCGAGCAACTGCGGAAGACACAGACGCCGTGAGAAAAATGACGCGTGGGTGTGTCTGAGCGGGGAAGCCGCAAGGCCTCTTCGCTTTCACATGCCCACGCGTTGGCTTTTTGGAGGAATGGACTTCGGTCATGGATGAATCGCTTCTGAAGCAACTGACGCCTTCCCAGAGACAAGCCGTATGCCATCGCGAGGGACCGCTCCTGGTCCTGGCCGGGCCCGGCAGCGGAAAAACCCGCGTCATCACCTATCGCATCGCCTGCCTGATCGAGACCGGCGTCAAGCCGCACAACATCTGCGCCATCACGTTCACCAACAAGGCCGCCGAGGAGATGCGGCAACGGGCGGTTTCGCTCGGCGCTTCCGGCGGGGCGTACATCAGCACGTTTCACTCCCTGTGCGTGCGGGTGCTGCGCCGCTACGCCGACGCCGCGGGGATCGGTCCCAACTTCAGCATCTACGACGACGCCGACCAGACCCGGTGCATCAAGCAGGCGATCAGCGACTGCAACCTGGACTCCACTGCGTTCGCCCCGAATCGGATGCTCGAAGCGATCTCCACGCTCAAGAACAAGCTCGTCGATCCCGAGGCCTTCAAGGAGCAGGCGGTCGATTACTTCTCCCAGGCTCTCGTGAAGGTGTATGCGCGGTACCAGAAGATCCTGGCCGAGCGGAACGGAGTCGATTTCGACGACCTGCTGATGAAGGTGGCGTTGCTCCTGGAGAACAACTCGACGGTCTGCACGGAGATGGCGGACCGCTTCCGATATCTGCTCATCGACGAGTACCAGGACACCAACCACGCCCAATACCGGCTCGCCAAGGCCATCGCGGTGCACCATCGCAACCTCTGCGCCACCGGCGACCCGGACCAGTCGATCTATCGTTGGCGGGGCGCCGACATCCGCAACATCTTGGCCTTCGAGAAGGACTGGCCCGAGGCAGTCACGATCCGCCTGGAGGAGAACTTCCGCAGCACCGCTCCCATCCTGCGGGCGGCCGACAAGCTCATCGCCTACAACCGCAACCGCAAGGCCAAGAGCCTGATCCCGACGCGGACCCATCAAGGCAAGATCTCCGTCCAATGCTATGCGGACGAGGCGGCCGAGGCCGATGGAGTAGGCCGCGAGGTGCGTTCGCTGCTGGCTTCGGGCGTCTCCGGCCGCGACATCGCGGTATTTTACCGCATCAACTCGATGAGCCGCGCCCTGGAAGAGGCCTTTATCCGGCACCGAACGCCGTACCAGGTTGTGCGAGGCGTCGAGTTCTACTGCCGCAAGGAGATTCGCGACGTCCTGGCCTATCTGAAAGTCCTTGTGAATCCGGCCGACGAGATCGCATTGCTGCGAATCGTCAACACCCCGACCCGCGGAATCGGCAAAGTGACGATCGAAAAAGTTCAGGAGTACGCCGCCGCCAACTCGATGCCGTTGTTCGACGCGTTGAGGAACGCCGACGGGGTCGCCGGCTTGGGCGATTCGGTGAAGACCAAGCTGCAGGGTTTTGTGCGGATGATGGAGGCGTTTGCCGTTCAGGCGAATGGGAAGGTCGCCCCCCTGATGGAGAAGGTCTTCAGCGCGACCGGTCTGGAAGCCTCGTTCAAGGCCGCCGGCGTGGAGGGGCAGGGTTCGCTGGAGAACATCGAGGAATTGATCAGCACCGCGGCGGTCTACGACAACCAGACCGAGACTCCGTCGCTGGTGGATTACCTCCAGCAAATCGCGTTGTTCAGCGACGCCGACGCATACGATGCGGCGGGCGAGAAAGTCGCCCTGATGACGCTGCACGCGGCCAAGGGCCTGGAGTTCGAGCACGCTTTCATCATCGGGCTCGAACACGGCATTCTCCCGCACGAGCGGTCCAACAACAGCCCCGATGAACTGGAAGAGGAACGCAGGCTATTCTTCGTCGGCATGACCCGGGCCAAAACGAACCTGTACATCAGCTATGCCCAGTACCGCACGGTCCGGGGCCAGTTCCTCCGGACGATCCCTTCGCAGTTCCTCTATGAACTCGGGCCGAGCCTGATGCAGGAGCCGTTGGAGCACGACGAGCGTCCGGCGGTTTCGTCGCGTCCGCCCGAGCCGGTTCGTCGCTCAGCCCCGTTGCAGCAGCCCCCGAGCGAAAGCAAGCCGGCGCCGTACTCGCCGGGCCAGCTCGTCAGACACAAGACGTTCGGCCTCGGCCATGTCAAAAAATTCGTGGACATGGGCGCCAACAGCGTGGTCACGATTACCTTCAACAGTGGACAGACGAAATCCCTGCTACTACAATACGCTGACCTTACGAAGGTGTAACGGTCGAGTCGTGAAGACAGGAGTTCTGCAAAATGGAAGATCAGGCATACTTTAGGCAGGAAGAATCTCTTCTTCGATTCTTCCTGCCTAAATTCCTTCTGGGCTATAGATGATTCAGCAATTTTGATTCTTCAAGGAAATCGAAGAATGAGATTTCCTTGAAGAATATATGCCTGATCTTCCATTTTGCAGAACTCAGCGTCGGAACCACAATTGAAGGAGATGGTCATGTCCGGACAGATCAATCGCAGAGAGTTCTTGCAGATCGCGGCGGGCAGTGGCGTCTATCTCGCCGGTGGCGGTTTCTTGGCAGGCAGCGTCCGAGCCGCGGGATCCAAACTCGTCAGTCCAGGCTGCAGGAAGAGCAAGGTCAAGGTCGCCCGCGTCTACATGGGGACGAAGGAAGGGCTGTGGCCCAAGCCGAAACTGAGTTTCCAGGATGAGATCCGCGTCTACGAAGCCCAGTTCGCCAAGTTCAGCGAGGAGATGGCCGACGTCGATTTCGTCGTCGACGAGATTGTCACGTCCGTCGATGCGGTCGCCAGGATCAAGCCCGGACTTCAGAACGTCGACGGCATTCTGGTCATCCATCTGAGCATGGGCACCGGCGCCGTCCTCAACGAAATCCTGAGCGTCGGCAAGCCAACGGCGGTCTTTGCCCTTCCGTACTCGGGACACGAGTGGAGTTCTTTTGGGGCGATCCAGAAACAACCGATCGGCGCCAAGCTGGAATGTTTCCTGACGAGCGACTATTCGCAGCTTGCCGCCGCCATCCGCCCGTTCCGCGCCATTCATCACGTCCGAGAGGCCAGGATCCTCAATGTCACGACCCGGTCGTTCCAGGACTATGCCGACGCGATGAAGGCCAAGTTCGGCACGAGCATGAAGCAAATCGATCTGGACACGGTCGTCCGAGCATACAACGCGATTGACGACAAGGCCGCGGAAGCGGAGACCGAGCAGTGGATGAAGGGGGCCGAGGCGCTGGTCGAGCCGACTCGCAAAGACGTGTTCAAGTCGTGCAAGCTCGCCCTGGCGTTCGAGAACATGATGGCCGAAGAGGACGCCACCGTGCTGACGGTCGACTGCTACGGCACCATGTGGGACAAGACAATCAAACTGCCGGCGTATCCCTGCGTCGGATTCTGCCGGCTCAACGACATGGGCCTGGGCGGGATCTGCGAATCGGACCTGCGATGCGCCATGACGCACATCATCCTGCAGGGTCTGACGGGCAAGCCCGGTTTCATCAGCGATCCGACGGTCGATGAATCCAACGGCAGCATCATTCTGGCCCATTGCATGAGTTCGCGGAAGATGGACGGGCCCGGCGGTCCCATGACGCCGTACAAGCT
>CALMMH010000204.1 GCA_937868145.1 uncultured Phycisphaerales bacterium | reverse complement strand
TCACGGCGTTGCCGACTTCCTCGGTGGTCTTCCAGACGCCTCCGATCGCCCGGCCCGTGAAAATCACAGGACGGACCAGCGGGTTGTTGTCCTTGTAGATATCCTTGATGGGATCCGGCAGCGCGTCCAGCGTGATCAGGTCGGCGAGCGAATACATGCCGTCGGCCAGGCTGACCACCGTCTTGCCCGCCTGCGCCGGCACCTTGCCCGGCTCGTCGAGCAGACCCTTGCCGTCGTTGGCGCGAAGCGCCTTGGCTTTTTCCGAACCGTACCCGAGAATGAAGACGTTCACGCCGTCGCCGATGGTCACACCCGCCGTCTCCAGCGCCTTCTTGAGGCTCTCGCCGGAATTCCGCGAGCCTTCCTTGACCGCATGGGCGCGATACTTGTCCAGATCGGTCCCCAACGCCCAGGGCTTCTCGTCCTCCAGGCCCTCCAGGAGATTGGGATCGATCCCTGCAAGATTCGGATCCCCCGCCGCGCACGGATCAACCACCATCGTCTCGGCGAGGTTGGCGGGAGTCGACTTGTTCCACAGCGTCAGGCCGGGCTTGGCCGATACGAGCGTCTGATTCAGAGGCGCCGGTGCTCCGACCGCAACCGTAGACGCCTTCCGAGCCGCCGGATTTGACGTCGCAGCGGGAGTCTTCGCCACAACCTGCGTCGTATTTTGAGGAGCCGCGGCTTTCATCGCGTTCAGAGCCGCCATCTGTTCCATGGCTCTCTTGGCCGCCTGATTGTCCGGCGACAGACCATTCCACACACTCGCGGAGGCCACCGGCGGCGCCGGTTCCTTCTTCGGTTCCGGCGACTTGGGCAGTTCGCTCAGGAAAGGCACTCGTTTCTCCGCCGCGACCGGCGTCGCAGAAGGCGACATCTGAGGCACGACGTTTCCGGCCGATGCTGTCGCAGGAGCCACGACCGGCGAAATCACAGGCACCAGAATCGGAACTATCGGAGATTTCGCGCTAGGGACGACACCCGGGGTCCGAGGCGCAGCCGCGGCCGGGGCCGGCGAGGCGGGAACGGTCTTCGTCTGCGTCGGGTCAGCGCGTTTGGACGCCGGGACAGTCACGCCCTTCATGAGGACTCCCCTGCTATCCGTCGTGTTGAGCTTCGACGCAAGCTGGGACATATAGGCCTGCGGGTTCATGGGATCGCGGATCGGTCCGGCGATGTGCCCCGAGGTCGAACCGACCCCGGAGTTGCCCGCAACCGCCCGGGATTCGTCGGCCAGGAGACTGGCCGTGCCGGCGAATACCAGCAAGCCCGCGAGTCTGATAACGCACAAACCCCGCAGATGCATGAGGAACTGTTGCGTGCGTCCCATGCTGCCGACGGTCTTGGCCCCTTGTACGCCAAGGCAAGATCTGGCTGGCTGATGTGTCTGTTTCACGTTCATCGCCCCCCGAATGACGTCTATCCGCCCGGCAGACGGTGCCGAACATCCAGACGAGATTACCACCCCCAACCTGGTCCGTCGAATACGGCCTATGACCCGGCCTGTGCAGGAGTCGGAAGAATATCGGACTGTGCACACGATCCGTCGGACAAGAATTCAACCGCCTCCGATGCGTACTTGAGATCTTCCGTGAGAAGCCCTGTGTCTGCCACAAGAGATGTGGCGATCCACCCCAATTCGATGTTCGCATTGTATCACTTCGGCTCAAGCAAGTCAAGCGTAATCCCACGATCTTGCGGAAGACCAGCGACCCTTACGAGCGAAAAATCACGGCGAACATCGACCCCCTCACCCGGCCGCTCGAACCCGTCAGGATCCCTATCGTCGGTACAATCGTCCTGGTCATCGCCCTGTACCTGCCGATCTTCCCCATTTCAGAGGTTCATTGACTCCTAAAGTCGAGTTCTGCGGCAACCGATACCGTCGATAGCCACCCATGAACGGGGATTCAAGTTTCGTTCTTCGGAGGTCGGTATGAAGAGCAATAAAGCGTTCACAATGGTCGAACTCATGGTCGTGATCCTGATCGTCGGCATCCTCGCCGCGGTCGCGGTACCCATCATGAGCGGCCGAGTCGATTCATCCAAATGGTCCGAGGCCAAGGCCGCCATGGGCACGATCGCCAGCGGGATCCGCGTCTATGCCGCTGAGAAAGGCACTTTCGCCACCGCGCCCACGCTGTCCGACATCGGGATATCCAGCAGCGAACTGGACGGCGCCTACTTCAGCAACGCCTGCTACAAGATCACATCGGCATCCTGCAGCACTCCCGGCCAGATCAGCTTCGAGATCACCTGCACGGCGGCCAGCTCGACCCGGGACTCCAAGCCCAACAAACCCGCATCGATGACCCTTAAGTCCACTTCGGACAACAAATACGTAGCCACCTTCAGCAAGGGCTGATAACCCACGTTTTCCACTGCGTCAGTATCCGCAGAGATCTTGCAGGTCCTGATTTTTTTCCGACAGGCCTTCCACTCCGAACCGGGAGGGGACACGGGTGGCGATCCTGTCCGGCAAATCGGCGAAAGAATCCACCACGCAATGTGCTCCGGCTGCGAGGAGTTGTTCCCGCGCAGCCGCTATCCGACGAGCCTGCTCATCGGGGGCCAAAGCATTCAACTCCGCCTCGGTCAGTCCCACGAGGTTTCCCGTCCGGGTCACGCCGACCGTCCAGACGCCGGCGTTGCGGCCGTCCTCGATGTCGGCGATGGTGTCGCCGATCTTGATGACCGCCGTAGGAGGATAGACGTCGAGAACCTCCATGAGCCGGAAGATCATCCAGGGCGCCGGGCGGCCCTTCGGAACATCGGCCGCACAGATCGCGGCGTCGGGGACGAAGCCCCCCTCGGCCGCCTTCTCCAGAACGATGCGAAGCATCTCGTTGTTGT
This sequence comes from uncultured Phycisphaerales bacterium, assembly GCA_937868145.1. Taxonomy (GTDB): domain Bacteria; phylum Planctomycetota; class Phycisphaerae; order Sedimentisphaerales; family Anaerobacaceae; genus PLanc-01. Next base: position 4,202 of record CALMMH010000204.1, on the reverse strand, counting down.
ATCCCGTGCTGACGCCGATCTTGACGCCCTGAGCGCGCAGCTTCCCGACCGCCTCGACGATGCCGGGGATCACACGGCTGTACCGGGGCAAGGCCTCCAGCGTCATCGGAATGAACTCCTCATACAAATCGTCGAGGTCTCGTTCCGTCCAGGCCTTGCCGTGAACGCCAATCCATTGCTTGGAGAGGGTCGGCATGTCCAGCATCGTGCGGATGTGATCGCGTTTGTGGATTCCCATGGGTCCGCGTGCTTCCGCGGCGGTGGCCTGGATGTTGTGACGGGCAAACAGTTCCACAAACGCCCCCGCCGGGGCGCAACTGCCAAAATCCACAGTGGTCCCGGCCAGATCGGAGATTACGGCTTTGATCGGTACGCCGGGAAATCGTTGCTCTTGTCGCATATAGCGTGCTTTCCTTTCTGCCGGGGGTTCCATCCGTTCACCGTTCGTGACGGACAGGATTCGCCGGGGATGACGTTCAGGATTGCATCTCGACGCCCATCGTTTCGAGCGTCTCGTCGATGGCGGCCAACAGATCCTCGACGTCGGATCCGAAAATCCGCCCGATGTTCCCGATCCGGAAGCAGTCGGCGTCGCTGACCTTGCCGGGATAGATCACATAACCGCGGGCGTTCAGGCGGTCGTAGAAGTCGCCGAAGTCGAACCGAGGATCCTGCGGATATCGAAATGACGTGATGATGTAGCCTTGATCCTCCGTCGCCAGGTATTCCTGGAAACCCAACTTCCGCATGCCGGACACAAGCGTCCGGTAGTTCGATTCGTATCGGGCGGCCCGGGCCGCAACGCCCCCTTCCGCCTCCAACTCCAGCAGCGCCTGGTGGAAAGCCAGGATGGCGTGCGTCGGCGGCGTGAACCGGAATTGGCCGTTGCCCTCCAGTTGCGCCCACTGGTCGTACAGGTCGAGACTCAAGCTGCGGGCACATCCCTTGGTCTCCCGCAGGGCCGCAAGCCTGGCCAACACGAATGCAAAACCGGGCACGCCTTCGATGCACTTGTTCGCCGAGGACACCAGGTAATCGATGTGGCAGTCGCGAAGATTCACGGGGATCGCCCCGAAGCTGCTCATCGCGTCCACGAAGTACGTCACGCCGGCCGCGTGAGCGATTCTGCCGATCTCGCGGATCGGATTGACGATTCCCGTCGTCGTCTCGCAGTGAACCACGGCCACCATGCTCACCGCCGGATCCGCGGCAACCTCGGACTCCAATCGTTTCAAATCAGGCTTGCGATTCTCGGGACATTCCAGGACACGCGTTTCGATGCGAAGGATCGCGGCCATTCTTACGATTCTCCGGCCATAGGCGCCGTTGACGACGACCAGCAGTTTTCCATCCTGCGGAATCGTGGACGAAGCCACGGCTTCGAGGCCGAACGTGCCGCTGCCTTGCATCAGGACGGCCGTGTACTCGCTCTCGGCGGCGTCGCCCAACATCACCAGCCGACGGCGTACATCCCGAACAATTCCGATGAACTCATGGTCGCGCGATCCCAGGTCGCGCAACATGGCCTGTTTGACCGTGCGACTGGTCGTCAGCGGTCCCGGCGTGAAAAGAATCCGGTCTTTGGAGCCCGCAAAAGGTTTATCCGTGCTCATGGTCCAAACATCTCCTTCCAACAACCTGCAATCGTCGAATCCTCATCGTCGTATCCCCAAGGCCAACAGGCCGAAGGCCATGCTCGCTGCGCCAAGCAACGCAAGCCCCGAGGTCAATCCCTGAGTGTCCAGCCACCAACCCAGCGGGAACCCCGCCAGGGCCGCCCCGATGTACATCCAGCCGTCCATGATCCCGGCCCCGGTCCCGGAGAGCGACGCACCCAGCACGTCGCCGGGGAGGCAGAACAGCGGCGTGTGCATCCCCTGAATCAGACCGCCGGCGATGAACATGGCGGCGCCAAGCCACAACAGGCCCCTCGGCAGGCCTAGAATCGGGGCGCCAAGCGAGAGGAACCCCAATGCTCCGGCCGCCACGATCAGACTCAGGACGATGGTCTGACGCCGCCGGCCGGCGAAGATCCGATCGGAGACAACGCCCAGGACGATCGCAAAGAACATGCCCCCCCAATCCACCAACGAGCCGATCAGGCCGGCTTTCGTGAGCGTCAGGCCGAAACCGCCCTTGGCGGCCGGAGTCTCCAGAACCAGGATGCTCCAGTGCAACAGGCCCCAGCGAATCGCATTGGCGCCGAAGGCTACGGCATAAGGAAGGATCATTTGCGGATGCGTGAAAGCCCTCCAGTACGCGGCGGGTCCGACCTGGGAATGGTCTTGTGTCCGCGTCGGAGAGCGAAGACCAACAGCCTCCGGCGAGCTCTTGCCAAGCCAGGCGAACAGACCGGCCATGCCCAGGAGAAACAACGGCGGAAGGACAAACGCCGCCCGCCAGCCGTGCTGTGTCACGGCCCATGCCGCAACGGGAAGCACCAGCGCGCCGCCGAGGTATGGAAAGAAGTTATACACGCCCATCCACCAGCCCCAGCGTTTCTCCGGGAGCCAATTGCACAAGATCCGACATCCCGGCGCCCACCCCATCGAGGAGAAGTACCCGTTGATCGCCCAGAAGACCGTGAACAGAACCAAGCTGCCGCTGAAGCCGAACAAGACGTTGGCGGCGACGCCGCCGAGGGCGCCGATCAACATCACCGCCTTCGGACTGTAACGGTCGCCCAGAAACCCGTTGATGAACTGGCCCAGCGCATACGTCAGCGTGAAGGCCGTCAGAACCCAGCCGAACTGCGAGTGCGAGAGACCGAAGGCCTCCTCGATTGCCCGCGTGGCCGGCCCGATGTTCTTCTTTCCGAAGTAGTAGAACAGATACAGCATCGCCATGCTGAAGAAGGCGACCCTCGGCCGGAGACCGGCAATCCCTTCCCGCCGCGGAGGCTCCGCTACCTGGGCATTCGCAACCGTCTGCAACGTTGTCACCATAGGGCGCCCAGCGTAAACGGACCGTATTAATTGCCGATTGAGATATGATTAAATCTTCATTGGAAATGCGATTCTCGTCGGAGGGAGCAGACCGCCCGTCTGACGACAGAAAGCAATACACCACCACACAAAATAATGAATTAGTGCAACCTTCATCTGAATCCAACACTCCGGGCTATGCTGACGGGCGACAGGAGACAAACAACAGAGATGTGTTTTTCAGGAGTTCCGCCTATGAGAAAGCAGGATGCCTTCACGCTCGTCGAGTTGCTGGTCGTCATCGCGGTTATTGCGATATTGATGGGGATTCTGGTGTCCTCTCTGGGCAAGGCCAGAGAACAGGCGAAGAAAACCGTCTGTTCGGCCCACATGAAAGGACTCGGGGTCTCCCTGAGAATGTACGTCGACGACAACGACGGCAAGACGCACAATTCGCCCAACGTCGGCCTGTGGGACAACGCCTATGAAGGTCCTTCCGTGGTCAAGCCGTACGGTCCCAACGACAAGAACGCCTACTGGGGGATTGCGTACCACCCCTACTCTCAGAACAAGAAGATCTTCCGCTGCCCCAGCACCAAACGGGTGGACGACTGGCCGGAGTGGGGATGGGGAATCGCCTATCAGGAGTACTTCCGCTACTGCTCCTACGGCATCAACAGTTACATCACCTGGAACACCAAAAAATGGCGATCCCGTAAGATCGATCAGGATTTCACAAGGCCCGACGAGGTCATCGCCTTTCAGGATCACATCGAGCAGAAATTGGACGACAACGGCGATATGTTCTACATCGCCGATGGCGACACCATCAACCTTACGCAATGGCGCAACGGCGGGACCCTGGGCGACTTCCCCGAGGCTGTGCAGGAATGTTTCCGCCATGGGGTATCCAACACCTGCTGGCTGGACGGACACGTCAGCGGGATCGAAGAAACGACAGGCGAGAACGTTCCGGCGTCCTGGTACACGGGCGTCCACAGCGCCCCGTGACGATTTCCCCCATCGAGAAAGGATTGAATCATGCGCGTCGGACAACTCATCGCGATCCTCTTCGCAGCCGGTTCCCTGCTTGCTCTGCCGGGCTGCACCCCCAAGAAGACCGAAGCCGGTTCCTACCCACACGGGTCAGCCGCTCCGGACCCGACGCCGCTGGTCCAAACGCTGACCCAGAAGATGCGGGCGATCTCCGCGGCCAAGGTGTCCAAACCCTTGCACATCGGACGTCGCTGCCTTATCGTGGCGAAAACGCCCGAGCGA
>CALMMH010000203.1 GCA_937868145.1 uncultured Phycisphaerales bacterium | reverse complement strand
CCCGGCGACTTGCCCAGCATCCGCATCCCGTATCGAACGTCCTGCCACAGCGTTTTCATAGTCCTCTCCTACTCCTGTCTCAACGCCACCATCGGATCGATCCTCGCCGCCCGCCGGGCGGGGAGGTAGCTGGCCAACAGAGCCACGCCCGCCAGGGCCAGCGACACGCACGCGAACGTCAGCGGGTCCGTACGCGTCACACCATAGAGGAAACCGGAGATCATCCGGGTGAGGAACACCGCCCCGGCCAGGCCGAAAACAATGCCGATCATGCTGAGTTTGAGGCCGCGTCCCACGATCGCCCGCAGGATGTCGGCCGGCGCTCCGCCCAGTGCCATCCGAATCCCGATCTCACGCGTCTGCTGAGTCGTACTGTACTGCAGCAGGCCGTAGATGCCGATCGTCGCCAGCGCCAACGCAATGCCGGCGAAGATCCCCAGCAGGAGCATGACGAAGCGCCGCGGCGCCAGCATCTCCGACAGCGTCGCTTCGAACGGCTCGATCGTCCCGATCACCTGGTCCTTCTCCAATTGGGCGACAACCTCTCGAATGGCGGGCGCCAGGCGCATCGGGTCGCCGTCCGTTCGCACCAGGAGAACCGCCCTTTGCGAGTACTCCGTGCCTCGTGTGTAGACGGTCCCCATGACCGCTCCCGGCGCGTCAAAGCAGCGAATCGTACTCACGACCCCAACAACGGTGTGCGATTTCTGTTCGGCCGCATCGCCCGTCACGAACGTTTGGCCGAGCGGATCGCTGTCGGGGAAACACTCGCGTGCGAGGGTCTCGTCGATCACGATGGCGTCCGCGTCCAGGTCGTCAAATGCCCGCCCGGCCAGCCATCGCATGCCCACCGCATCGAAGAAGCCCGGCGTCACCGAGAGCCATCGGGCCGAACGGCGCTGCCCCAGTCCCGCCGGTCCGGCGATGGTGAAATCGGTCCCATAGGCATCGGGTGAACTGAAGATGCCGGCCGGGCCATCGACGGGACCTCCCACGGAACGGACAGAAGGAAGGGTTCGGATTCGTTCGAGAAGAGGACGGTAGAAACCGTTGCACTGCTCGGTTTCGGCGTACTTCGCCCACGGCAGGTCGATATCCACGGCCAGCAGGTTCTGCGGCTGGAATCCCAGATCGACCGCCTGCAACGCCGCCAGCGTTCGAATCAACAGGGCCGCGCCGATCAGCAAGACCAGCGAGAGACCCAACTGGCCGACCACCAGGCCATCGTGAAGATGACGCCACCGCCGACCGCCCGTGGTGCGTCCCGTCCCTTGCTTAAGAGTCTCGTTGACGCCGACATCCGAGGCCCTCCAGGCGGGCACCAAGCCGAACAGCAGCCCCGTCAGCAACGAAACCCCCAGGGTGAAACCGAGGACCCGCAGGTCGACGTTCGTCTCCTGCAAGCGAGGAATGTCGGCCGGCCACAGGGCCACCAATCCTTTGACTGAGCAGAACGTCAGAAGGAGCCCCAGGACGCCGGCCGCCAGGCTGAGCAGAAGGCTCTCGGTGAGCATCTGACGCACAAGGCGGCCGCGCCCGGCCCCGAGCGCCATGCGCATAGCCATCTCACGATGCCGCACGGTGGCGCGAACCAGGAACAAGTTGGCGACGTTGGCGCAGGCAATCAACAACACGAAGCCGGCCGCGCCCAATAACAGCAGCGGCAACCTTCGATGATGTCGGACGAGTCCATCCAAAAACCGGTATACATCAACGACATTGGGCGCCGCGTCGGCAGATTCGAGGTTTCGGAGACGACTGGCCAAAACCACCAGGTCCGCACTGGCCCGCTCCGGCGTGATGCCCTTCTTGAGACGGGCCAGCGGGATAGCCGGCCAATCAGAAGGCAGCGCCGGACCTTCGGGGAAGACCATCGCACGCCAGAACTGTACCGCCCTGCTGAAGGGAAAATCGAAGCCGGGAGGCATCACCCCGACGATGGTATGAGTCTCGGCCTCCAGGCCGAAGCGCCAATCCGCATTGGGCCTTATGGCGGTTAAGTTCAGGTTCCGGCCCACGGCATTCGGGTCCGCGCCCAGATGATCCCGCCAGAAGGCGTAGCTGACGACCACCACACGCGCGCTTTCAGGCTTCTCATCTGCCGGGACGAACCCGCGCCCCTGGATCGGCTGGACCCCCAACAGGGGGAAGAGGTTGGCCGTGACGTCGCAACTCATGACTTGATGGGGACTCTCTATCCCGTGGACGTAAAGCCGGTTGCCGTGATACCCGGCGACCGATTCGAATACGTCGTTGTGTTCCCGAAGATAGAGAAAGTTCGGACGATGCCTGAACTGCTCGGTCCGGTCGATGCCCGGCTGCCTGATCCACACCAACTCATGCGAGTCCTTATAGGGCAAGGGCCTGAGCATCACGGCATTGACCACGCTGAACAGCGCCGTATTGGCCGCGATCCCGACCGCCAGGATCCCCACCACGATCGCGGCAAAGCCGGGATTCCGCTCCACCATTCGAAGTCCATATCGAATGTCCTGCCACAGTGTCTTCATGGTCCTCTCCTACTCCTGTCTCAACGCAACCATCGGATCGACTCTCGCCGCCCTTCTTGCCGGGACGTAGCAGGCCAGCAGAGTGACGATCAGGAGCAGCACGCCGACCGCGAACAAGGCTCGGACGTCCATGGTGCTGACGCCGAACAGAAGACCGGACATGAGCTGGCCCATGAGAAGGGCGCCGATAAGTCCCACTCCCAAACCAATGCCGATCAGCCGGCCGCCTTGCGCGAGGATGTGGCGGACGATGTCGCCGGCCCGCGCCCCCAGAGCCAGACGGATGCCCATCTCCTGAGTTCTCTGGCTCACCGAGTAGCTCATGATCCCGTAGATCCCCCCCACCGCCATGATCGCCGCGACGGCGGCGAACACGCCGATGAGCCATGAATAGGTGCGCCGAATCCACAGGGACCGGTGCACGCGCTGTTTCATCGTTTGGACACCGTGGATGGACAACGAGGGGTCCGCTGTCCGCACGACCTCCCGCACTGCGGCCACCAAGGCCAGTGGGTCGCCTATGGCATGCACGATGACCGCCCTTGAGTCGGGCTGGCTTCGCCCGCAGGGCAGACACACGGCCGGACGCATGACCTGGTCCAGGCCGTAGTGCTTGACATCCCGCGTTACCCCGATCACGCGCATCCAGTCCTTGTCGCCCTGGAAGGCGATGCGTCTATCCAAGGCGTCGCGAGGCGAGCCCAGGCGGCCGGCGAACGTCTCATTCACGATCACGGTGCGCTCGCTGTCTGCACGGCAATCCTGTTCCGTGAAGAATCGACCCGCAAGCAACTCGATCCCCGCCGTCTCGAAGTACCCGGGCATCACGACTTGGGTCAGAACGACCGGATTCATCTCGTTGGGACCCCGCTCCACGCCCTCGACGTCGAAGAAGTTGCCGTTGTGGCCATCCATCGGGCCGAGATCCGAGCACGATGCGGCCTGCACGCCGAACAGAGCCCGAACTCGCTCCAAATGGCTCTCGAAAAACGCCTGTCGCGCACTGTCCGTCTCGTATTGCTCGGAGGGCAGGCTGACCCGATACTCCAGGACGCCCTCCACGCGAAATCCGGGGGCCACCCGATTGACCTTGCAGAAAGCTTCCAGCAGTAGAACAGCCCCAACCGAGAGCGTCATCGCCAGGGCGATCTCCCCCGCCACAAGCACATTCAGGCTGCGACGCCCGGAGGCCGAGGCCGTGGACCGGATCGCGGTCGCCCTCAAGGTGCTCTCCGTGTCTTTGCCGGAAGCCGCATGCAGTGCGGGAACCAGGCCCGACAGCAGCGTCGCCAATCCGACCACGCCGACGCAGAATACGACTACCCGGCCATCCATCGCGAATGTCATCCACGGTGCCAGGTAGTCGGCCAGGCTGCGAAGCAGCAAACCCAAGCCGAGCCGGCCCAACAGGACGCCCAGGAATGCGCCGAGGATGCAAAGCAGCAGGGTTTCGGTCAGCACCTGTCGGATGATCCGCCAGCGAGGGGCGCCCAGCGAGACGCGCACGGCCAGTTCCCGGCTGCGCGTCATCCCCCGAGCCAGCATCATGCCGGTGATGTTGCAGCACGCCAGCAACAACACCAGGCCGGCCGCCAACAGCAGCAGAGAGGTGACGTGCTGGTGTTCACCCGTGAATCGCGCCTTCACCGGCGTCAGGCGAGGCATCGTGACCTTGTTGACCGGCCGCATGTCGATCAGACTGCGATGAACACGCTCCAGGTCCGCCTGTGCGGCTGCAAGCGAGACGCCGGGCTTGAGCCTTCCCATTCCCCGAAGATACCACGGCCCGCTGGACATATTGGAGACAGGGTCCGCGGCCAGAGGCACCCACAGATCGGCCCGCGACGGAAACATCGTGTCGGCCGGCAACACCCCCACAATCGTGTGCGGCTCCCCATCCAGCCGCAGAGAACGCCCGATGACGTCCGGGGCCCCGCCGTACAGCCGCTGCCACTGGGCCGCGCTAAGAATCGCGACGCGCGGAGCGCCGGGCCGGTCGTCCTCGACGCCGAAACGCCGTCCCAGTACAGGCTGGATGTGCAGCACGTCGAAGTAGTCATAGGTCGCGCGAATGATCTCGATCCGCTCGGCCCGGTCATCCACGACGAGGTTCCTGCCACGATGGTCCCACACCGTCATGCAATCGAAGGTTCGATTCTGCCGGCGCCACTCGTGAAAGTCCTGGTAAGCCATGCCGGTATAGTCGAGGTTCCACTCGGCAGCTCTCTCATCCAGATCGACCAGACGTTCCTGCTCGGGGACCGGAAACGGCCGCAGATTCAGCTCGTTGAAGATGCTGAAGATCATCAGGCTGCCGCCCATGCCGACCGCCAGGATTCCCACGACCATCACCGCAAACCCCGGGCTTCGAAGAAGCATCCGAACCGCGAAACGAACATCTTGCCACAACGTCGCCATTACATGACTCCAAGAAACAACGGGAACATTGGAATAGTGGGATGACGGGAGGTTGGAAGAGCGTCGGTTCTTCCACCCACTATTGCAATGATCCGACCCTTCATCATTCCAATCCTACTCGCATCTGAGCGCCACCATCGGATCGACCTTCGCCGCCCGGCGGGCCGGGATCAGGCTGGCCAGCAGGGACACCACGATGAGGATCAGCGACACGGCGACGAACGTGACCGGATCGCTCGCCCGGAAGCCGAACAGACTGCTTCGGAACAGTTGTGCGACCGCAACCGCGATCGGCAAGCCCACCGCGACCCCGATCGACGCCAGTATCAGACCTCGCCGGAGCACCATCCAGAGAATAGTCCGGCGGCCGGCCCCCACCGCCATGCGAATGCCGATCTCCCGACTCCGGCGGCCCACCGCGTGGGCGATCACTGCGTACAGGCCGATCATCGCCAGAACCAGGCCGAGGACGCCGAACGCTCCGAACATCTGGGCCATGAGCCGGCGGCCGAACATGAAGTGAGAGGACCGCAGGTGCTCGTGCAGCGTCTGGATGGTCGTCGGACGAACCCGGTCATCGATCTGACGTAGCTCCCGGCGCACCGGATCGATCATCGCCCGCGACCCGCCGCCGGCGTCGAGCAGAAGCTTTACATCCGCTACTCCATGCTGTCCCATGGGCAAGAAGAGATAGGGGTTGGCCGTCCCATCATCCACGCAATAGGGGCCGTCCTCCACGACCCCCACCACCCGGCACAGAGTCCCCTCGGCCGAATCCAGCCGCAACCATTTGTCCACAGGATCCTGCCCGGGCCAGAGACTCTCGGCGGCCTTCTGGTTGATGAGCGTCACGCGTTCGCTGGATGCGTCGTCCGCGACGGACAAATCTCTGCCATGCACGATGCGCAGCCGCAACAGGGACAGGACGTCCCCGCTCACACGATTCCAGCCGACGGCGTGCGTCTCCTGCGACCGAGCGGAATCATCAACGACGACGGTTCGACGCCCGACGTTGTCATAGCCCAGGGGCAGCGAGGCGACCATGCCGAATCGCTTCACGCCGGCCAGCGACGTCAGACGGTCCTGGACCTCGCGGAGATAGCCGGGGATCTGGTCCCTCGTCAGACCGTATTCGAACGGATTGACCTCGACCAGCAGCACGTCGGGCAGTTGGAAGCCCGGCCCCACTTTCAGATTGTGCAGCAGACTGCGGACAAAGAGCCCGGACACGCTCAACAGCACGATCGAGACGGCCAGTTGGCCGACCACCAGCAGGTTCAGGCCGGACTGCCTGCCGCCGGACTGGCCCAATTGCGAATCCGCCTTCAGAAGCGGGGACAACTCCAGCCGGGACGCGCGAACCGCGGGCAGGAGCCCGAAGAGCAACGTCGTGAGCAACGACAGACCGAAGGCGAAACCCACGAGATGCCAGTTCATGTAGACCTGCGGCAGAGGAGCCACCTGGGAAGGCGGCAGCAGAGCCGGCAGCGAACGAATCGCCCAGGCCGCCAGGACCAATCCCAGGGCCCCTCCCGCACACGAGAGAATCAGGTTCTCCGTGAGCATCTGCCGAATGAGCCGCAACCGCCCGCCGCCCAGCGCCGCCCGCACGGCGGTCTCCTTCCCTCTGGCCGTTGCGCGGGCGATCAGCAGGCCGGAGACGTTCGCGCACGCAATGGCCAGCACCAGCGCGGGCAACGCCATCACACCGGCGGCCTCCACGTAGAAATTCGCGTCGCGGGCGGGCAAAATCGGCGAAAGCTTGATCTGTTGGCCCCGTTGCTCGGGGCGATGCATCGCAGCCAATCGGTCGGCCACGACGGTCGCCTCCGCTTGGGCGGACTCCAGACTGACGCCGGGACGCAATCTCGCCAGCAGGTTGAACTGCGTGATCGTCCGCAGCGTCAGCATCTTCGGCAGCACGGTGTGCCAAGCCTCCGCGGGAATCCAGCAATCCTCCGGGGCGTACCGGCGCGTCCCTGCGAAGCCCTTCGGCGCCACGCCGATGACGGTCAACGTGCGGCCGCTCAGGCCGATGGATTTGCCGACGACCGCGGGATCACCGCCGAAGTCACGCTGCCACAATCGATAGCTCAGGACCACGCCAGGCTCCGCCGACAGGTC
>CALMMH010000202.1 GCA_937868145.1 uncultured Phycisphaerales bacterium | reverse complement strand
ATCGCGTCGCAGGAATCGAGAGCCCCGAGCTTGACGACTTCCTCGAGCCAGCCCTTCTTCACGGCGCCGCTGGTGGAGGCCCCGGCGATGACGGTCACGCCGGGATCGACCGCCTTGATCCGCGGACACACGGCTTTGAGCAGCTTGGCGTAGTCCTCCGCCGAGCCCCCTTTGTTGTATCGCTCAGGCAGACCGATGCCGATGTCCCACTCGTTCCAGATCTCGTACAGCCGCACGTCCTTGCCGAAGTGCCGCACGACGAACTCCGCATATCGACAAAAACCCTCGATCGCTTCGGGCGAACGGGGCCGGTCGCCGTCGTCGTAAAAACGGTTCGCGTAGTCGAGGATCAGCAGCACGTTCAATCCCTCGCGGGCCGCGGTGCGGACGTACGCGTCGAACTGCTCCGGCATCGAAAGCTCGCCCTTCTCCCGCTCGATCGCGCCCCAGCCCACCTCGTCGCGAATCGAGGCAATCCCGGCCTGCTGGAGGCTCTCGATGTTCCGTTCGAGAAGGCCTTTGCCCTGGCTGAAATGCGTGCACGCTCCGACGATGAACCTATCCGTGTGGGCCGAGGCCGCACCGACAAAGCAGAACACAGATAGGAACAGGCTCAAGACTGCTCGATACCTTCGCATCATAGACATCTCCTAAGAGCAACCGGTCCTCATCTTAGCAGAACGACGGTGCGGAGGCTACCTCTGACCTGATCCCGGCATGGAATCGGACGAGGCACGCTTGTAGTGTGCCCGCAAGGGCATATTGGGAGTTTGAAGTTTGAAGTGTCAAGTGTCAAGCAAGAGAAGACACGTGTCGATTTCCTGTCCTCTGACTTCACACTTCAAACTTGAGACTTCCAACTTCCCAGAATAACGCCTTACGGCGTCACTACGAACGGGGTCACTCGATGGGCTCGTCGAAGCCGAGGAAGTCGATCATCGGGGGGGTGTCCTTTACCTCGGTGGGCCGACATTCGCGGGCGCCGGTGGTGAAATAGATCATTCGGATGTTCCGCGATCGAAGTTCGTCCAAGATCTGTTGCGAGATCCCGGGCTCCAACGCGGGCTCGAAGAGGAAGTTCTTCGGGCACAGGTGCGCCCCGCCGCCCATGCTCTGCGAGAAGTAGCCCGTCAGCACGATGGGCTCGGTCGTCAGTCCCTCGATTCGAGTGCTCTCGAACTGCACGGACGTCGGCGAAGACCAGTCCCAGCTCCAGCGGCTGTAGAACCGCACAGAGATCGAGACGCCGGTGTTCGGATCGTCCAGGGCGCACTCCTCAATCTGGTCTTGCGCCGTAGGTTGCCACGGCTGGTACAGCATCAGCTCCTCGGGCTCATCCGTTCGGACGTCGTTCAGATCGACGCAGACGGGCTTGTCGCACGCGACTTCGACGTCGATGCGGAAGTCGTTCAGCGTGACCAAAGGATCGGGCACGAACGAATCGAACATCGCCATCGCGCTGAGCCGATATGTCCGCGGGTTGGACAAATCCGAGAACCGCCAACTGTCCGCCACGGTCCACGTGCTGTATTCCGACTCGCGAGGCTCATACGCATGCGAAGCGTCAGTCAGACTCGGCAATTCGGCTACAACCTTGCGTACCTCGCCGTCGGCGACGTATTCGATGGTCACTTCGCCATAGAGGCACTGGCTCAGGTTCTCGTCGCTGAGCCACTGGCTCTTCGGCGCAAGCGTCCAGCGGGACTTGAGCCGATGGTTGGCAAAGACGTTGCCGCCGCGGCCTTGAAGCGTCCAATAGGTCTTCGGCTCGCCCAGCAGGAACGGCGTCGCATAGCCATCGCCCGCCGCCTGCGGAATCTCCCGAATCTGCTTGACGACCAGTTTGCCCTCGGGCGCGATCTTCTTGAACTCAAAATCCAGGACGATGTCCTGCTTCCCCGTCTCCTGGCAGTACCGGTCGGCCGCCGTCACAAGCAGATCGTACAACTCGATGTACTCGGCGTCCCATTCGAGCACGGTGTCCTCGCGCAGCGACACGAGACTCGAGCGTTGGATGACCTGCAGCCACGGCGTGGATCCCCATGCGTCGATCTGGACCTCTTCCGGCGTCGCATCCGTCGGCGGATTGGTCACGGAAACCGCCCCCTTCTGGGAGACGACGCTGGCCGACCAATTCGAATCGCGCGATCGCTCCAACGTCGCGACGCCGTTGGCCAGCTCGATTTCGTCCGGGAACGAATGGTGCACGAGCAACGCCATGCCGACTTCGGCCTCGTTCACGCCGTGCTTGAGCCGCTCCAGGAACGCGTTGTCGTTGTAGAAGCCGGCGAACACCTTGCGGATGGCCCGCAGCACGCCCCGCTCCTTCTTCTCCGCAGAGTTGCAGTCGCACGGGCCCGCGTCGTCATCGTCCAGATCGTCGGCCAGACAACCGCTGTAGCTGTCGTAGAGGCCCGCCCCTGTGAACTGGTCGCTGTCCTCGACGTTCGTCGAACTGCGGAAACGGATGTTGAGCTTCGGATCGAATCCGAAATCCCGCAGGGCCGCGATCACAGCGGGTCCTGCTTCACCAAAACCGGTCGCTTGCGAATCCTTGAACAGATCGCGAATCTCGGCCAGATCGTCCGCGAGAGCCTCCAGGTCGGTCGGCGGATATGTCGTGTAGCTCTTCAGCCTGTCGGTGATCTCCGCTCGGAGCGTCTTTCCCCCCGCCGGCTCCGGCAGTCGCTGATCGAGGAAAGTCGTCCACAAGTCGAAGGAGAACGCCATCGCTACCGGCGAATCGTCCGGGAAAACGCGACGCAGGACGCCAAAGTTCGACGCCTTGCCGCCGAAGAAGCGGATGTCCGAGTGCCCCAGATCGTTCGTATCCGCCCAGAGTCGGCCGCACGGCGTGATGGGCTGGATCACCAGCGGAGTTCCCTCTTTCATGGCCAGGACGGAAGCCTTCTGATCCTCGGTGAGCGAGGAAGCGTCGAGCAACTTGACGGACGTATCGAAGTCGGATTCCACAGCCGCCAGATAGATAGACCGGCCGACCAGCGACTGAGCGAGCGAGGCATCGGCCCCCACCAGATAGACGAACGGCACCCCCTGCGACCGCGACAGGATCGCGACGTGCGAATTCGGCGTGGAGGGCGTCAGCGAGATGATCCCCGCGACGGAAGGGACTTCCGCCGGCACGCCGTCGGTCAGCAGGATGTCGTCCGACGACAACTCGCCTGCGGTGTACGCTCGCTGGATGTCGCCGCCGGCGACCTGTTTGAGCGTGCCCAGGGTCCAGCCGGGAGAGTAGATCACGTCGCCTTCCGACCACTGGGCAGGCGAACCCACGGGGAACCCCTGCGTCTCGAACCATTCCCGATTCGCCTGCGCCACCGTGTACTGCTCGTAGGTCGGGAAGTAGTACGGCTGCACGCCCGAATCGGCGACGACTGAGGCTTTCACAAGATTCAGAATTCGAAGCGTTTCTTCGCGGGTGTACGCGTCCGTGCGGGCCAGTTGAATGCCATATTCCTCAATGGCCGGATCCGCCCAAGGCGGCAGAATGACCGCGCCGAGCACCGCCTGTTGGCCGGCCGCGTGCAGCGTTGCGTTGTCAAACTCCTCCAGGGTCATGCCGATGAAGGGTTCGAGATGCTCCAGGGCGAATTCGTAGTGATACTGATAGAGCGAGGAGTCCTGGTAGTAGACCAGGTTGGGATCGTATCCTTCCTTGATGATGATCGCGAATTTGACGTAGGCCGGCGAGGTCCAGCTCAGAAACGGATCGTCCGGAAAACTGATCTGATGCTCCCAAGGCGACTGGGTCTCCTGCCCCACAGCCATACCGGAGCACCCAATCGCTATCGCCAATGAGAGCCACGCCGCCAGCCGCGTAACCATACCGATCCCATCCTCCTGAGACATCCTGGAAACCATATCCGCGAGTCTACCGGCATTCAATATACGCGAAAATCGGGCAAAAATCAATCCGCCACGGCGTCGTCAGAGCCCCCCGGAGAGCCGCCGGGCTTCGCGCTTGGCCGCCAACCGGCCGAATTGTCCAACGCGTCGGCGTCCACGGTCCAGGGGTCCACAACGGTCAATGAGAAGCCACCGCCGTCGGTGGCCTTGTACCAGTCGTCCTCGAAACGGAAGCTCTGGATGACCGTGCCGCCGGCGTCTCGCAGTTCGATCCGCTCGCCCGCATTGCTCAGATTGCCCGCATAGCAGCCGACGACAGGCAGGCCCGACGAGTACCGAGCCTCGAATGCCGCGACGTCCTTGACCACCAGGCAGCAATGCCCCGAGGCCAGTTCCACACTGGGGAATTCGAATTCGACGCCGTCGGTGAATCGGACCAGATTCAGGTTGATGGTCTGCGCTGCGATGTTGATCAATTCGATGTACTCCGCGTTCGGGTCGTCGGGCGCGCCCGTCTCGGCGGGATGATACATGATCTCGCTGATTCTCAGGCTCTCGGCCACCGGCCCGACGGAGAAAACGGCTTCGTGCAACGCGCTCCAGGTCGCGCCGCTGAGCACCCGAGCCTTGACCACCACGCTGGCGTTCAGAGCCAGAGGGTCCACGTAGCGAACCGCCGTCGGAGACAGACCGTTGGGCGTCTCGCCGACGACTCCGGTGCCCGCCGTCAACTCGGCGGAAATCAGGAAATCGGAGCTGGTGGTCGATTCGTTGAGCCCCTGGATGGCCAGGATGTTGCCGCCGGCCCGCAGGGCGTCGACCTCGGAGATCAACACTTCCTCGAACTCCACCGCATCGACGTCGGAATGGGTCGTATTGGCCTGCGAGTTCCAGGCCGGCTCGCCCACCGCGTTCGCGCGGGCCACTTCGACGCCGTTGAGGTAGGCCACGTACCCGTCGTCGTACCGCACGCGCAACACGAGACTCGTTATGGCGTCCAGCGCGTCCGACGAGACGTCGAATGGAATCCGGATGCAGCAACTGCAGTTCTCGGCATACATGGCGTCTTGCACGTCGATGCTGAAGTACGGCTCGTAGCCGGTGCTCCGCTCGTAGCCGACGCCGCCGGCGCCGCGGGTCCAGGCGGAATCGTCGAAATTGCCGCCGCCTCGCCAGGCGTCGTCGATCGGGCCGGCGGGAACCAGGACTCGCTTGGCCGCGTTCTCAGCAACCAATGTCAGGCTGTCGCCGACGCTCTCGCTGCCGGGGACGCGCGGATCGGAACCATCCAGGGTGTACCAGATCGTGCCGGCGGCGGCGGACTTGACCATCGCCAGCGAGGCCCCCGCCGGGACAGTTCCGCCATGTCGATCCACGCCGTCGATCTGGAACACCGGGGCCTCCACCGACGGATACCACCCCTTGGACTTCAGTTGTTCCAGGACCGTTTCGGTGCGGCCGGAGAAGTACTGATTCACGAGGCGATCCACTTCGTTCTGCCAATCCTCGCGCGTGTACGGCTTGGACGGCCGAGGCTCGTCGCCCCACCGGGCGGATTCGCCCACGATCGCCCCGCGGATCGAGTCGGCGAGAGCCAGGTAGCGGGCGGTCGTCTGTTCGCGCGTGAGGACTCCATCGTTGTAGAAATGCCGGTAGATGCGGTCCGCCAGCAGAACCCGGAAATCGGCGTTCGCCGCGAGGCGGTTCATCAGGTAGTGGGGATTCCAGACCCCGACCACGTTCACGCGGTTGACCGAGGGCTGCTCCAGGGCCCACTCCGTATCCCAGGGCACAAGGACGAACGGCCCGGCGGGGTCTCGCGGCCGAATCGCATAGAAGTTCCGCGGCGTATAGGAATCTCCCAGGAACACCGGCGCATCGCGGCTGCCGGTGTAATAGACCATCAGCATGTAGTCGATCATCGTGGGAATGTCGATATACGCCTGGATGTCCCGGTACGCCTCGGCGGACGACAGATTCCCGTTGGAGAGCGAGAACAGGGTGTTCCACGCGTCCAACACCGACTGGTCGCCGGCGACGACGTCCATCGTGGTGCTGGCTCCGTAGCCGCTGGGAGCCTCGATGATCTCATAGTCGTCCTCGTCGCCGCCCAGATGATCGGCCGCAAAATCCTCCGTAGGCCGCTCGGTCATGATGTACAGACCCCAGTACAGACCGTTGATGTACACCTGGACGCCCCGGCCATGCGGCGTAAGACGGTCCATGTCCCGCACGGTGTCCCTGGCGAAGGCGTCCCGAAGGTAATCCGCGTTCATAGGACCGCTCATGCCGGAATCGCCCGTCCACGAGTAGTTCCAGATCGACCGCAGAGCGAGCGTGTCAAATGAAGCGACGTCACTATCAGGAAAGAGAGGGAACTCCAATCGCGACGGGCCATATTCGGCGCGGAAGTTGACGCGAAAGGCGTTCTTGGGATTGCCGTTGCGGCTGTAAGGTCCGCCGTGGATGCGGATGCCGGCGTTGACGCAGAAATTCCCGCCGGTGGCCGGATCGATCCATTCGATGGACGCGGCCCGTTCCGACTGGGAGCCGGACATGCTGGGGTTGGCGTAGATTCCGCCGCTCTCGAAGAAGTCGGCGTTTGCGATCGCGATGGAGATCGAGGGCGTCGACTTGAGATCGTCTCTGATTTCGTCCTTGTACGCGGGGTCGTCCACGACGCGAGTGTCCATGGCGTAGTCCGCGGTCCGGCCGCCCCAGCTGGAGGGGAAACCCTGCGGTTGCATCGCTTGGCGGAGGACCTGATCGAGGAAAATGTAGCTGCACGTCGCCGACCGCGAGGACAACCAGCCGGTCTTCGTCGCGGCCGCACGCACGCAGGTCGTCCGGGAGATCGGAATCGGTCCGGTGTACTTCGCACCTGCGATGCCGCGTGTGGCCTGATCGAGGGGGGCTCGGCCGTCGAGTGTGTAGTAGATGTCGGCGCCTTCGGTCGCCGTCGTCAACTCCAGCGTGAACGAGCTGTCGCAGAACCCTCGCGGATGGGAGAACTGCACGTCCGCGACGACGCCGGCCGTGACGCCCACGTTGCTCTCGCCCGGCGTCGGCATCACCATGAGCCTCAGATCGTCGGCGCCGTCGGGGTAGCGACCGTACGACAGATCGTTGAGTTGCCGGCCGAATGCGATACGGTCCAGTCGCGTTACGCCGTCCGAGTCGAACAGGGCCACCTCATCGCCGTCGGCGCTGAGACCGAAGTCGGCGTGTAAACCGGGATCGTCCGTATCGCCATCGACCCAGATCACGAGAAAACCCCGGGCCGGAATCGTCGTCGAAGCGGAGTCGCCTGTGGGAATTCGCCATTTCCGAGGCTCGGACACATCGTCCGTCAGATACAGCCCCGCCACATCAACAGGCTCGGCGCCGGCATTGTACAGCTCGACCCAGTCGTCGAACTGACCTTGCGGATCCGCGGAATAGGTGAGATTCGACGCCATCAGCTCGTTGATGACGATCGAACTCTCCGCCATGGCGGGTGCGGCCGCGTGAAGAAGGCCCATGCAACCCAGGACAAACGCCGACAGGAAGACCGCAACACTTCTTGGATTCTTGAGTTCCATCGCGTTTCCTCACTCCAACATCGACTCAGCATGCATCCGCCGCAACAGCAGAACTCGCGTGACGTTCAACAATTCGATTCTAACAAAACGAGGAGGCAAAGCCAATGCCATCTGCGCCGAACAACGGCCCATTTCCGAGCCAAGCGCCGGCATGCAGCAACTCCCTCGTTGCCGACGCCGGAAAAACCCACTACTGTCGGGAACACGGGATGACGGTCAGTCGCGTATGCATGCAAGGAGTCGGAAAATGGCGGTTTTTCGTGCACCACAGAACCCGATCCTCACGGCGGGAGACATCCGGCCTTCCCGGCCCGATTTCGAGGTCATCGGCGTATTTAACGCCGCGGTGGCCCGGCACGGCGATGAAGTGATTCTACTGCTGCGGGTCGCTGAGCGACCGGCCGAGAGACGCAAAGAGGCTGTCTTATGTCCCATGTACGACCTCGACTCAAAAAAGATCATCATAAGGCCTTTTGCCAGGAACGATCCTCAGAATGATTTCTCCGATCCGCGACTGATCCTGCGGCCGGGCGAAACCTATCTTACATCGATCTCCCACCTCCGTCTGGCTCGGAGCCTGGACGGCATTCGCTTCGCGGTCGCCGACGCCCCGGCCATTCAGGCGACGACCGAGTACGAAACCTTCGGGGTCGAGGACCCGCGGATCACCTCGATCGACGGTACCCACTACATCGCCTATGTCGGCGTCTCTCCGATCGGCGTGACCACCTGTCTGGCCTCCACGCGAGACTTCACATCGTTCGAGCGCCATGGCGTCATTTTCCATCCCGACAATAAAGACGTCGCAATTTTCCCAGCCGCGATCAACGGTCGATATTACGCTCTGCATCGTCCACACTCGTCTCTGTTCCAGCGGAACGACGTCTGGCTGGCGGAATCGCCGGACCTGCTGTGCTGGGGCAACCACCGCCATCTGGTCGGAACCCGCGACGGCCTGTGGGACGAAACCCGCATCGGAGCCGGCGCCGCGCCCGTTCGCATCGACGAAGGCTGGCTTGAAGTCTACCACGGAGCAGATCGCCTCCATCGCTACTGCCTCGGGGCCCTGCTGCTCGATGGCAAACGCCCGTGGCAGGTCCTCGCCCGGTCGGAACGTCCCCTCTTCGAGCCGCAGGCCGATTACGAATGCGCCGGCTTCTTCGGCAACGTCGTCTTCAGTTGCGGCCTGCTCCTGGAGGACCAGACGCTACGACTCTACTATGGTGCCGCCGACACATCGATCTGCTATGCGGAGATATCTCTGGCCGATGTGCAAAAGAACCTCGGCCTGTAGCCGCAAGTGCAAATGCCTCCGATCTCTGCTTGACCGGACCGCCTATTGAGACTCGCCATGCCGCGAGAGCCATTGTCCGACCCACTGCTCAGCCTGCTCTCCGGTCGTCACATCGCCTTCGAGCTGGGCCACGTACAACTCCTCGGCCAATTGGCCCAAGCTCGGCCCCGGCGTAGCGCCCAGACGCATCAGGTCATGGCCGTTCAGCAGCGGCTTGGGTTTGACGTCGATGTCTCCGAGATCCCGTATCCTTCGGCGAAGCTTGCTCAACGGAGTCAGACCCTGCCTGGCCCCGGCGGCTTTCTGAATCGCCCGCTCCAGTTCATACAAGTCCCAGAAGTAGGGCCCGGCCAGGAACTTCTTCAGTGGGGCCAGGGACATGGCGGCATCCAGCAGAGAGCCGCGATGCGAGAGCAGAAACTCGATATGCCTGACCTGCTTGTTGCTGAGCTTGAGAATCTCGTATTTCTCCAGGGCAAACTGGGCCGGACACCCTGCGAAAAACGCCGCCAGCGCCAGCGGGAAACTCACCTTTCTCCGCAATCGACCCAGGACCGCGACCGCCTGCCGGCCCGGCTCGCCGCCGAAACCGGGGAAGATCGCCCCGGCCAGTCCCGTCTCGAGGAGCATAGCGACCCCGCGAACGCGGTTGGGGTGGACCAGGATTCCCTCCAGTTCGGCAGCAATCCGCTCGCCGCTGATGCGGGCGATCTTGGCCGCATTGCGGTGGACCGCGGCGTACGTCTCCGGCTCGATCGCGAACCCGAGCCGAGTGGAGAACCGCACGGCTCGAAGCATGCGGAGATAGTCTTCGCCGAAACGTTCCTCCGGATCGCCGATCGTGCGAATGACCCGCCTGGCGAGATCGGCCTGCCCCTCGACGTAGTCGATGACCTGCTCTTTCCGCGGGTCGTAGAACATGCCGTTGATTGTGAAGTCCCGGCGGCTGGCGTCCTCAGCCGCGCTGGTGAATCGGACTTCCGTGGGATGGCGGCCGTCCTCGTACCCGGCCTCCGACCGGAACGTCGCCACCTCGACCTGCTCGTTGTGGACCAGGACGATGACCACGCCGAACTGGGCCCCGACCTTCAGCGTGCGATGGAACAGACGCATCACGTCCGCCGGCTGGGCGTCCGTCGCGACGTCGTAGTCCTTGGCCGGCCGGCCCAGCAGCATGTCGCGGACGCAGCCGCCCGCCAGCAAGGCCTGGAAACCGTGCCCCTGGAGCCGCTGAACGATCTCAATCGCCGCTTGCTTGTTGCTCATGAATCTGCGCCTGTAGGCTCCTGGAAAGCAGACCTGACGCCCCATTTTTCAGGAGCCGGTCGCCTGCAGCAGAACGACGGACATCGATCCCCAGTCCCTTCGATCCACGGCGTGGAATGCCCCATAGACGTCTAGGGGCTGCTTGGCACGTTGGGTTCGCACGATCACCACGCCGCGCGGAACCACCTGGTTTTCGAGGATGTGAAGCAGCTTGTCCAACTCCGAGCCCGGGCCCACCTCCTGCGTCACGGCGTACGGCGGGTCGACAAAGACCAGATCGTAACGTTCTCCCCGCGGCCCAAGCGGCGCTCCAACCCGAAACGCGTTGGTCCGAACCACACGGGACTGGCTCTCGAAGGCGGCCTTGGCGATGTTCTTTTCCAGCACATCGGCGATCTCGGGGCTCTGCTCGACGAAGGTCGCCGAGACCGCCCCGCGACTGAGGGCCTCGAGCCCCAACGAGCCAACCCCGCAGAAGAGATCCGCCACCCTGGCCCCGGCCAACAAGTCGTAGTTTTGGAGAACCATGAACAGAGATTCCTTGACGCGGTCGGTGATCGGCCGCGTTTCCTGGGTATCGGGAATCAGCAGTTTCATGCCCCGTCTGGCGCCGGCAATGATTCGCATGGTCTCAGTCCGCCCAGTAGTCAATGACCATCACGTCGCCCAGAACGGGCTTGAGCAATGCGCCGAACTCCACGTGGGCCGGATGCGTCGCGTAGGTGTCCCGGTCGGCCTCGCTCAGGAAGCTGACCACGAAACAATGCGTAAAGCCCTTCTGGAGGTTCTCCGTGCTGACGTCGGTGCCCCACTCGAAACCGTAGATCTGGTCGATCTTGCTGGGCAGCGCGTTGAAGGCGTTCTCGATCTTGCGGATGTCCTCGGCGCCGGTCCCTTCCTTGAACTGGAACAGAACCACGTGCCGAAGCACCTGGGCCGGTCCTTTCACATCGACCGACTCCGTGTACGTCGTCCCCATGGGCTCGTCGCAAACCCGCTGGGTCTCGTGAACGCTGATGCAACCGCCCAACAGAACCGCCGCTACTGCCAGAAACGCCAAACTGCGTGCCATTCGTATGCACCTCCCAAAAATACTCCCAATTCTCTCCTATGCAAACACAGCGATTGTATCAACGCCGGCCCGCCTGTAAAGCCCCAAGCCCCGCAACCAGCCGCTCAATCCCCCGGCGTGCACGAGGCGAAGCCGCAAGTGTGAAGTGTGAAGTCGGAGGCACGGCCGTCCCGCCTGACACCTGAGACTTCAAACCTGAAACCTCCTTTGTCCCCGGAATTGACTTCGTTTCGGCCGGCCCGTTTCGAGGCGAATCCGCCGTAAGCGCCGTATTGCAGGGATCTTGGCCGCGATCGGCCGCCGGGCAAATTGGCTTTGTTTGGGAAGTTTCAAGTGTGAGGTTTGAAGTTTGAAATGACGAGCGATCCTCTTCGACTTCCTTTGATATGTTCGTAGTGACGCCGTCAGGCGTTATCTTTTCTTCTTCACGTTGAGGATATGCCCTTGCGGGCACACTACAAGCAGGCTCCTCGCAGGCAGCCTTGGCGAGGAACGCCGCTTCGCGTTGGGCCCGCACGACGCTCTCCCCTGCGTCGTCGTCACGCGACAGCGCCCGCCG
>CALMMH010000201.1 GCA_937868145.1 uncultured Phycisphaerales bacterium | reverse complement strand
TGCTAAAAACATAAACCCATGCCCTCGCACGGCTTGCAGACGGCAGTGCCATTCGGGACTGTCCCAATTCGTGAGGGTGTAGGTCTGGTTAGGGGCAAGGCCCTTCAATCGGAGCGTGAATGCGCGGTGAGCCGCCGGGCTCGCGAAGGCCTGCACGACGCCTTCGCCGGTTTGCCGATCGTGGAACTGGAATGCGAGCCATTGCGAGGCGTCGTCACTCCATTCGGTCAGCGGGTAATAGTCGCAGGCGAAGAGTCGACGCACTCTCAGGTAGCGGTCGAGATGGGCTCGCAGAACGGCCACAGCTTGCGGATCGCGGAAGTTGATGGCGAAGGACGCGCATGTGCCCATTCCGCTGCGCAGCGCAATGTCGTCGGTCGCCGCGGCGCCGAGCCCGTGCAAGGGCAGCCAGAGCGAGAGGCCGTGGGTCATCGCCTGCACGTTGCGCGGAAAGGACTTGGCGTCCCAGCAACTGTCGCTGCGCCACAGCGCGACGCAACGGCGCATCATCTCGAAGTCCAAACGCCGTCCGCCGCTGGCGCAGTTGTCCAGGATCAGGCCGGGATGACGCCGGGCCAACTCATCGAGGAACTTATACAGGCCGGTGATATAGCGCACTTCGCGAAGTCCGATCTCATCGGGCGACTCTCCCGTGTGCCAGAAGTAGGCAGGGTACAGGTTGAAATCCTGCCGATAGATGGCGATGTCCGACTCACGGATGTCCTTGGAGATCGTGTCCAGCGCCCACTCGCGAGCCTGCGCGTTGCCGAGGTCGAGCAGGCGGAAGCCGTCCTTCTCCATATAGCGATACTCGTCGGGCGTGCCGCTCGGCGTGAGCAGCCAGTCCGCGTGATTGCGTTCCAGCCACGTGCCGCGCATCGCCCGCTCCGGCTCGAACCAGACCAGGAATCGCATCCCGGTTTCAGAGACGGCCTTCCCCACCGGCGCCAGACCTTGAGGGAAGCGAGCCGAGTCCGCGTGCGGATTTCCCTGTCCCAGAGGGAAACCGCGCGGGTTCCAGCCGGCGTCCAGCCAATATGTGTCGATGGGCAGTTTCAGCGTCGCGATGTCGCGAGCGAGCGAGGTCAGATTCGCCTCGGTGGTGTCGTTGAAGCCGATCATGCCGTGCACGCTGGCCGCCACCGGCATCAGGCTCATCGGCGGGTGACTTTGCGGCGTGAAGTGACGCAACATGAGATGGCGGAAGCGGTTCTGCCCCTCCAGCCAGTCGCCGCGATAGGCCTGGACGAGCACGGAAGGCAGCCGGACCTGTTCGCCGGCCCGCAGGCGGAAGTGGGACTGTTTCAACCCGGCAGTGACTCGCACTTTGCCGTTCGGCATGGCCTCAAACGACGCTTTCCAGTCTCCCGACCATCCCACGGCGACGATGAGTCCACCGCCGTTGACGGCGAGATTGAAGTAGGGCATCGCGCCGTCCGATGAGCGTCCGCCGATCGATTCCAACACGAAGGGTTTACCACACACGAGCGTCTCGACCTGCGGCTGGAAGTCCGTGATTTCCGAGTGACTGCCTTTGCTCCAATGAAGCGTCACAGCGGCGACGGAAGGAAGACGTGCCGTCCAATCCGCGGAGCGAAGGTCCTCGTAGATCGGCGATTCGCTCTCAGTCGGCGACTGTAATCGCATCTGCCACTCGACGGCGTTGCAGTCGGGATAGCTCTGTGTTTCGACGTGCAGGCCTGGAATCGACTGCGAACTGAGAATCTTGTCGAGAGCGCCGAGGCGGAAGTCCTGTGACAGAACCAACTCGCCCACACCGCTGTCGGCGGACCTCGCGGCGAACGGCGTCAGCAAGAGAGCGACGGTCATGGTGGCAAGGAATGATTTCATCGGGAGTACTCTCCTCATTTGAAGTCATAGTCCGTGAGCGTGTGCAGGGATCGGCAACCAGCGGGGAAAATCCGCTCCCTTGTCCTCGAGACCTCGCGTCAGAAGACACGGCTGCCCGCCGTCGGAGTCCGCCACCCAAACGGCCGGGACGCCGCCTGTCTCGGCGCGACAGAAAGCAATCGAGCGACCGTCGGGCGATTCACTGGCCCGGAAGTCCCACATGGGCGGCGTCTGCTGCGTTAGCGACACGACGTCGCCGCTTTGCGGATCGAGCCGGCAGATCTCCACACCGCCGCGGGCCTGCTCCGGCTTGAAGTCGCGATTGAAGTGGTCGACGTCGGGCCGTTGCGGCTGAAACTCCCACGCGATTCTCGTGCCGGGGAGCTTCCGCGGGAACAGGATCTGCCCGTCGTGCGTCCAGCCTGCGAGGTTCGATCCATTGCCATGGTTTTGCAGATTTCCATATGTGGCTGCGAACCACATGATCTGGCCCTCGGTCAGTACGCGCAGCTCGGTTCCGTCCGGACGGGCGACGCACAAGTCGCACCAGTCGTGGCCCGGATCGTTCCGGAATCGACAGTCCTGAAAGAGAAGCCACTGTTCGTCCGGCGACCAGGTCGGGCCGAAGTAAAGGTGCTCGGAGTCTCCGGCGACGAAGACTCGCTCTGCGCCGTCGATATTGCTCGTCCAGATCTCGTAGCCTCGCGGACTGGCGAGATGGTACGCCACGCGGCAGCCGTCCGGACTGAGACTGAGTCCGTAGGGGAGTCCTTCACCCAGGTGGGTGAACTCCCTCGCGTCGGAACCGTCGAGGTTCATACTGAAGATCTGCCCGCCTTGGTCGCGAACGACCTGGACCAGGATCCGATCGTCGGACACCAACAATGCCGGCGTGTAGAACACGGCCAGGCGATCGCGCGTGGCGATTTCGGTCAGCGTGTCGCGATCGAGATCGTAGAGCCACAAATGGGTCGGCGTCTTGTGGTAGTACTCGGCAAACGGTCTACCCGGCCCGTCGCGCCGCGCTTCCATGCTGAGGAAGATCACGCGACGGCCGTCCGAAAGAAACGGTCCCGGCTGCCAGGTGATCTGATCGGGCACGTGAAAGTCGAAATAGCGAAGCCCTGTGCCGTCCGCGTTGATCAGAGCGGTACGGCCCTGGGACGTGAAGAACAGCCTTGCCTGTCGTTTTGCAGATCCCTTGTTCTTGTCGGCGATCCGACATCCCGGCAGCGAGGCGATCGCCGCAGCAGCGACGCCCAGCGACATGAAACGGCGGCGACTCAGTTCTGTGACCATTACTGTCTCCCACGCACGCGGCGACTCCAAACTCCATCACAGTCCCTGCAACGCAATCTCGGGCATCTTCCGGCAACATTATGACCGGGAAGAGAACAGGGGAACAAGCGAAAATTGGCGGGGAGAATTCTGCCTCTTCGGAGCCTGGCGTGGTATGATGGCTTCCGCCTGGAATACGGGCCATAACCGGAGTCTATCGTATCGTTGGGAGTGACAAGGAGAAGGTTCATGGGCAAGACAGTGCTTCAGACGGGTTGCGTGTTGGCGTTGTTGACGATTGGAGCGGCCTGTGCGGCGACGCCGCCGGAACCGTTCGGGCCGGTCCCCTCGGCCGGGCAGTTGCGCTGGCACGAGATGGAGTACTACGGCTTCCTTCACTTCACCGTGAACACGTTCACCGACAAAGAGTGGGGCTACGGCGACGAGAGCGAGAGCGTGTTCAATCCCACGCAGATGGACGTGCGGCAGTGGGCCCGCGTGGCGCGCGACGCCGGGATGAAGGGCCTGATCATCACCGCCAAGCACCATGACGGCTTCTGCCTGTGGCCCAGCGCCTACACGGAGCACTCGGTGAAGAACTCGCCGTGGAAGGACGGAAAGGGCGACGTGGTGGGCGAGTTGGCGGCCGCCTGTAAGGAGTACGGCCTGCGCATGGGCGTGTACCTGTCGCCGTGGGACCGCAACAGCGCGGTTTACAGCACGCCGGAATACCGGACGTATTACCGCAATCAGCTCCGCGAACTGCTGACCAACTACGGCGACATCTTCGAAGTCTGGTACGACGGCGCCAACGGCGGCGACGGCTTCTACGGCGGCGCACGCGAACGCCGCCAGATCGACAACAAGACCTATTACCGCTGGCCCGAGGTGCATACGATCGTCCGCGAGCTGCAGCCGATGGCGGTGATGTTCAGCGACGCCGGGCCGGACGTGCGCTGGGTCGGCAACGAAAGCGGCATCGGCAACGAGACCAACTACGCGGCGCTCAAGCGAGACGAATTGTACCCCGGCACGCCTCGCTCCCGCGAACTGCCCATGGGCCATCGCGACGGCAACTACTGGGTGCCCGCGGAGGCCGACGTCTCCATCCGGCCCGGGTGGTTCTATCACGCCGGCGAGGACAAACGCGTCAAGTCGGCCGACGAACTGTTGGAGATCTACTACGCCAGCGTGGGCCGCGGCTGCAATCTGCTGTTGAACATCCCGCCGGACCGTCGCGGCCTGATCCATGAGAACGACGTGGCCAGCCTGATGGAGTTTCGCAAGGTTCGCGATCTGACGTTCACCACGGACCTCGCCAAGGGCAAGGCGGTCGAAGCCTCGAACGTCCGCGGCGGCGACAAGCAGTTCGGAGCGGACAAACTCACCGACGGCGACCGCAACACATACTGGGCCACCGACGACGCGGTCCACGAAGCCGAGGCGGTGGTGGATCTGGGCGAGCCGACGCTGTTCAATCGCGTTCGCGTCCAGGAGTGCATCCAACTGGGTCAGCGAGTCGAAGGCTTTACGCTCGAAGCCCGCATCGACGGCGCGTGGAAGAAGATCGCGGACGGGACGACGATCGGGCCGCACCGCATCCTGCGATTCGACGGCGTCCTGGCCGACCAGGTGCGTCTCTCCATCACGAGTTCGCGGGCTTGCCCGACGATCTCGACGTTGGAGTTGTACCTGGCGCCGGCCCGCGTGACGATCACGCCGGATGCGTCGGTCTTCCTGGGGAGTCAGAAGGTGTCCCTCGCGAGCGACACGCCGGGAGCGACGATCTACTACACGCTCGACGGTTCCGAGCCGACGCCGCAATCGCAGCGCTATTCCGGCCCGTTCGAGCTGGCCGAGACCGCGACGATCAAGGCGTCCGCGTGGGTGGGCCGGACGCCGGGGTATCCGATCAGCGAGAAGCATTACGAATGCCGCAGCGGGGCCGATCTGCTGCCGCCGGTCCAGACGACCGGCAAGTTCGAATCGGGGCTTCGCTACAGCTACTACGAAGGCGGCTGGCAGACGCTCGACCAGATGGCCGACCGTCAGCCCGCAGGCAAGGGCGTGACTCCGGCGTTCGACCTGGGCCTTCGCAAGCGGAACGATCATTTCGCTCTGAAGTTCGAGGGGCTGATCGACATCCCGGCCGACGGGCTCTATGAGTTCTTCACCGAGTCCGACGACGGCAGCGCCTTGTACATCGACGGCCGCCAGGTCGTGGACAACAACAATCTCCAGGGTATGACCGAACGCACGGGCCAGATCGCTCTGAAGAAAGGCCTGCATCAAATCGACGTGCGGTACTTCAACGGCGCCGGCGGCATGGGTCTCAACGTTCGCTGGTCCGGCCCGCAGACCCCCAAGGCCGCGATTCCCGCGGCGGCCCTCAAACACGATTGACAACAGAGTCTCTTCCCGGCTCGTTCCGCCCGTGGCGCGAGCCGGGACGCTGTTCAACAGGTTCTTCCCACGCCCGTAAATCTCCGCAGCGATTGCGCCTACTTGCCTGCCGCACCCTTCGCTGCTGAGGCGCAGCGCCCCCTCACCATGCACGACAAGAGGACATGAGCCAACAGGATCAATTCCGTTGACTGTTCGCAGGGAAAGAAGGAATCCGATTCCGGGTGGCAGCGGCAAACGGCAGTTTGCCGATGGTCTTTCACGAGGGAGGACAACCATCGGTAAGCTCCGAAGACTCCGCTTACCGCTGCCACCCGGATGAACCGACTTCGGAGCTATGGTCTCTTGCGGCGATGGAGTCTATTTGCTGGTTGCCGTCGTGTTGCTGCGGATCATCTCGCCGACTCTTTGTAGTGTCCGGACGTCGATCTCTCGGAGCCGGCCGGCGTAGTCCGGGCCGACGTCGAGCGAGAAGATGTTGCCGAACTTCACGGCGCCGAGATAGTCCTGATAGAGCTTCTCGGCGGGATGGCAGAGCTCATCGTGCTTGGGCAGCGAGTAGAACCACATCGCGCCGCCTTCGTGAGCCGGCAGGATCGGATACGTGAACTCCGCGAGCAGGTACTTGTTGCTCGGAGCGTCCTTCATGTAGGGACCGGCGCCCGTCGAGTCACTCAACGGGCCGGGCTTTCCGAGTTCGCCCAAGCGGATGTCCGCGCCTTGCTGATCGCCGTGATTGAAGCCGATGAAACAGCCGCTCTGGAGCGACTTGCAGAAGGCGACGGTTTCGGCGTGACTGAGGCCGCCGTCGCCGACGGCGTGGTCGAACCAGATGTACTCGATCGGTCCGTACTCGGTGAGCAGTTCCTTGAGCTGGGCCTTCTTCATGTCGGGGTTCTT
>CALMMH010000200.1 GCA_937868145.1 uncultured Phycisphaerales bacterium | reverse complement strand
GTCCTGCAGCGGATCAGCGCCGCATCGGGGTGCGAGTCGGCGAACTCCACTGTCTTGCGAAGAACGTCCCCCAGAACGACGGTGTCCGAGTTCAACAGCAACACGTAGGAACCGCGGGCTCGCTCCATTCCCTGGTTGTTGGCGGCGGCAAACCCCTTGTTGTCGCGATTCTTCACCAGAATCGCCTGGGGGAACTGCGTCTCGACCATTTCGGGCGAGCCGTCGGAAGACGCGTTGTCGACGACGAACACCTCGCAGTCCAGACCCAACAGGTTCGCATAGACGGACTCAAGGCAATCCCTGAGGATGTCCCTGGTGTTCCAACTGACGATGATGATGGAGAGGGTCGGTCGATTCACGGACGGACACTCCTCAATTGGGAGAACGTCGACACGAGCAATCCGCGTTTCTTCGCAGTCTCCAGGACAGCCCCCAACGCGTTCAAGACATACCGATGCACCTCATCGGATTCACGGTCAAAATCGTGCGCCAGCACAACGCCTCCCCCCATCTTCTCGACGGCTGTCGCGGCTCGGTCGCAGCGGCTTCCATCGAACAGCCAGGTGTCTCCCGAATCGGTCGTCCAGAACGCAATCGGTATTCGTTTCGCCCACAGATAGAGCAGAGTCACCAGATTCAGCTTCCCGTAAGGCGGGCGAAACGGATATCGCCCCCGCTCGACTCCCAGGGCGTCGTCGATCGCCTTGAAGCCGCGTCGGATGTCCGACACGCAGCGCCAAGGAGCCACCTTCCATGCGTGAAGGTGATCGTAGGTGTGCGAGCCGATCTCATGTCCCTGTGCACGAAGGCGCCGGACCAGGTCCTGGTTCTCGCGGATATTCCGTCCGAGGAGGAAGAACGTGGCCTTGACGGTTCCGGCGGCCAACAGATCGAGGACGGCGGGCGTCAGGCGACGTCCCGGGCCGTCGTCGAGGGTTAGGACAACGCATGCGCGCCGGACCGCCTGCCGGCGGAGCCGCAACCGATTCCATCGGCAGTACAGCCAGGGGAGACAGAAGTAGAAGACGCCTCCCGCGACGCCAGTTCCCAGAATGGATATCCACAGACTCATCCGATCGCACACCGCCTAAGCAGGATTCCCCAGATTGACTGGCCGATCCGCGGTGTTCGCAGACGGCTCTGCTTTCTGCCCCTTGGCAGGCAACGTCTTCACATACACGCAAAGGGATCTCGTTGCGAACGTTCGCACGTATCCCGAAGCCTCGTACAAACGGATCGCCGGGTCGTTTCCCGCGGCGACGGACAAACCGATCGTCTTTCCCTCCAGTTCGGCGGTCCGGATCTCGCACGCCTCCAGGAGCATCCGGGCCACGCCGCAGCCCCGCATGTCCGGCCCCACCACGATCAACTCGATCCAGGTCCTCGCCGATTCTCCCTGGCAGCCCCCCTGCCCGGCGCAAGGCGGATTCCGTCGCCATGCGGCGGCGAGCTTCTCCCGGACCCTCGCCAAGACCGCGGTCGGACAGGCAAGCACCGACAAAACCGCCGGCAACAACGACGCCTCACGGTGGGCCTTCTGATCCGCCCAGAGTTTCGCATCCGTCACAAGGATGCAGAACCCATGCACAATGCCTCCGCATTCAAACACAAAAGTCTCGGCCGCCGGCGTCGCGATGGCCGCACGCCACCATCGCTCCGCAACCGTCCGAAGTCCCTGCCAGCGAAAGCTCAGAGGGAAGCTGCCTCGACACACGTCGACCAGCGTAGAAACATCCGCCGTCGAAACGGGGCGGATGCGTCCCTCCGCTGCGGAACGCCGATTTCTCCGAGACTTGGTCATGCCACGCGTCACTCCTGCTCGTCCGTTTCCGTCTTCTGGAGCTGGCGCCGCCATCGTCGTTTGATCGGGCCCAGCAGATTCGTCTTCTTCAGAACGTGGGCCAGGCCCAGAGACAAACCGGTCGTCGCAGAATGAATCAGGTTGGAGAGAATGGGTCTGGCTCTCGGGGCAAACAGATAGAACGACACATCCAGCCAATGCCGATCGCCGTAACTCTTTTTGTATTCCGCCTCACCGAAGCCAAAGTCCAGAGTCTTGAGGCCTCCTTCCTCGCAGAGGTCCTTGAGCGCCTCCAGGAACAGGACCGTCCCCACGTTCGAGTCCTTCCATTTCGGGTCGAATCCCATCTGTTCGAGGAAGAACTTCTTCCCATAGGCCGCGCCGTACTGGAAGGCGCAGGGCTCTCCATTCAGCAACATGACATGACCCCGAAGCCAGCCGTGTCCGGCCATGCCCCGCAGAAGCGTGAGGGTTCGGGCATCGGCCTGCATGCCGCAGCCCAGGCCGCTTTGATATGTCTTCGCAGACACCCGGGAGGCGGCCTCGACGAAGGAATCCACACTGTCCTGTTGCGTGTATCGCTTGATCACGAGCCCTTCGCCGAACTGCTCCTCGAGTCGCCGCACGTACCGCCGCAAATTCGCGCGATGCTTCTTCGAGCAGGACTGATAGAACGCTTCAAG
>CALMMH010000199.1 GCA_937868145.1 uncultured Phycisphaerales bacterium | reverse complement strand
TCCAGTCGAAGGCCAGCACCGTTCCGAGCGACTGAAACCAGACCGGGTCCGCGATCCGGCGAATGAACTCATCCGGCCCATGCTCGGCGACGAGCGCCCGCACCATCTCCCGGCCCAGCTTGACCATTCGTTCGAACAGCCACGGCGGGCAATGGCCGGTGTCCAACGTGAATGTCGCGATTCCTCGACGCATCGATTTCCTTGCAGACGCCAAACCGGCGGACCCTGCGACACAGCTTAGCATTCTACCGTTCCCACGAGATCATATCCACCGGCCTTGGCTGAGGTTCGGGGGAAGGACGATGGGGACGAAGTGGACGGCATGGACGCTGCGTCGGATCGACTCCGTCCACCCAGTCCACCGCGTCCACTTCGTCCACGTCGCTCGACGCCGGATCGACGCCAAGATTTCTGTCCCAAAAACAAAAATTCCCCTTGACAACAATGGTTGGCATAACATACTATGCGAAGCATAATCCTCAAGCGACCATGAGAAACGGGAGGTTTGATATGAAATTCGAGAGCCAGTTGCTCAAGGGCGTGGCGCCGGTGGTGGTGCTGCAAGTCCTTTCGCGAGGGCCGATGTACGGCTACGAGCTCAGCCAGGCGATCGAGCAGCGAAGCGGCGACGTCCTGACGCTCGGCAAGGGCACGCTGTACCCGCTGCTGTACAACCTGGAGGCCAAGAAGCTCGTCGAGGCCAAGTGGGAGTCGAGCGATTCGGGCCGGAACCGTCGCTACTATTCGATCACCGGCAAGGGGGAGGAGGAACTCGCCCGCCAGAAGAGCCAACTCCAGGGTTTGGCCAAAGGCCTGGATCTGCTCTTCGGCGGGGCGCTCAAAGCGGCTCTGTAGACACAACCATTTTGTGGAGGTCCGTGCCATGCGAGAACGGCCCAACCCAAATCAGGGAAGTGATTTGCCTTCCTGCGTCGCCGAGTTCATCCGCGAAGTGATCAGGAAGATGCGAAGTCCTCGCAAGATCAGCCGGGACGTGCAAGCGGAACTGACGACGCATTTCGAAGACGAGTTGCGAGGATGCGAGACCTCGCAAGAGAGGGAACAGAAGGCTCGACGATTGATCGAACAGTTCGGCAGTGCCGAGTTGCTCGGCCTGCTGTGTCGGCGGGCCAAGAAGCGATGCCGATCGCCGTGGGCCCAGGCCCTCGTTCGGACGGCGCAGGGGGCGGGCGTCTGTCTCCTTCTGTTCGCTCTATATCTGCTCTGGTTCTTCAACGGCAAGCCGACCGCGAGGATCGATTATCTGACGATGCTCAACCAGATGAGCCGGCCGGAGGTGCTCGATCAGGATAACGCCTGGCCGCACTATCAACGGGCCATCAACCTGCTGGTGGAGCCCGACGCGGAACTGGCGGAAGTCCCCGGTGTCAAGACGCTTTATTCGCGGCCTTCCCGTCTTGAGAGCCTCTTCGTCGAGACGCAGCAGGCTCTGGCGGATTGGGTCCAGGCCAACGACCCTGCGTGGGAGCAGTTCAAGGCCGCCTGCGCCAAGTCGTATTGCTACAGGCCATTCCAGTATGCCAGCGGCGATCCGCAGCAGGGATGGCTGCTCAGCGTGATCTTGCCGCATCTGAAACCGCTTCGGCAAGTCGCGTCGGTAGGCCAGTGGCGTGTGCAGATGGAGGTCCGACAGGGCCGGATCGACCAAGCCTTGGAGGATTGCCTGACCATCGCGCGAGCGGGGCGGCATTGGCAGGGCAGCAAGCTGCTGGTCGAGGAGTTTCTAGGTTTGGGACTCAGCACGGCGGGGCACGAAGGAATTCTGTCAATCCTCAGTCGTTATTCTCCATCCGCTTCAGATCTGGCCCGCCTGCAGCGTCAGGTGGACGGGGTGTATCCCGACGCGTTCCCCGTGATGAACATCGAAGGCGAGCGGATCATGTTTCTGGACACGGTTCAGCATCTGTTCACCGACGGCGGCCCCGGCGGCGGACACCTGGTCCCCAGTGCAGGGCTGGTCGCGGCTATCAGGGGCGATCAGTCGCTGGAAGGCGTTGACGGCATGCTCTGGAACGCCTTGGCGGTCGTTCACGCCGGACGGGATCGGACGGTGGCGAAGGCCTGCGATCTCTTTGCTCTCCAATCGGAAGCTGTGACCCGGACGCCCTACGAGAATCGCGGGGGCAACGGGGCGGACGCCTTCTTCGCATCGCTGTCGAAACGATACCATCTGATCGACGTGCTCGCCCCGGCGATGGATCGGGCAGCCGAATTCGCATTCCGCGGCCGGGCGTTGCACGAAGCCACGTTGACTGTCCTTGGCGTGTTGCGTTACCGTGCGGACACGGGCTCTTGTCCGGCAGCGCTGGACGAATTGAGAGAGGCCGGCTACATCGACGTGGTCCCGCGAGATCCTTACAGCGATGGGCCGCTGTTGTACAAAACCGTGAACGGCGACTTCACGCTCTACAGCGTGGGGCCGGACTTCGAAGACGACGGCGGCAAGCCGGGCAAGGACAAGAC
>CALMMH010000198.1 GCA_937868145.1 uncultured Phycisphaerales bacterium | reverse complement strand
TCGGGCGGAGAAGCGAGGCCATCGCAACGTACAGAAAGGTTGTCGAGATGGGCCTCGATTCCGGCGTGCGGCACGACCAGTACGGCCTGGCCTACAGGTATACCCCCTATGCCAAAGAACGCATGAGCACTCCTTTTACCCGCCTGGAAAACAGGAACGATGATTGAGACCGGCAGTCTCCGAACAGGCAAGAGCACAGGAATGAGAGGGATTCACGCTATGAGACAATGCACATTCACCGCCATGAGGATCGCTGTCGCCGTGGCGTTCGTCGTCGTTCCCCTCGTCACAGCGGCCCGGGGCGACGCCAGGAGGATGGGATACTGCTTCGATGCCGCGTTCCACGAAAAGACCGGCAGGTTATTCGTTGCGGCTGGCGACGTAGGCACGCACGTCCTCGCGGTGACGGATGGGAAACTCAGTTTCGTCGCAACCGTAGCGGACGGAGGGTACCACCGGAACCTGAAGGTCTCGGGAGACAGGCTTTACCTGGCCGACGCCGAACGAGGACTGGCGGTCTTCGACATCACAGCCCAAGTGCCAATCTGTACGTGGCGACAACAGGATGCCCACGGCATGGGCCTCGACGTGCGAGGCAACCGCGTCTACCTGGCCGCAGGCGGCGACGGCCTCTGCATCTTCGACATCTCGACGCCGGACAGTCCAAAACGGATCGGCGCCTGCAAGACCAACGCCGATGCGTGGGACGTCTGGATCAACGAACGATACGCCTACGTCGCCGAGCTGCAAAAAGGCCTCACGGTCGTGGACGTCTCGCAGCCGGACCAGCCGCGAAAGGTTTCGTGCGTCACCTGGGAAGAGCAGGAGCCGATGGCCGAGATCGTGCGAGGCGAAGGCCCGATCGTCTGTGTTGCCGCAGGAAAACACGGCCTTGTCGTCGTAGATGTCGGCGACCCGGAAAAACCCAAGGTGGTCAGCCGGTACAAGTCCGGCCAGGAGGGGTTCGGAGAGGGATTATGCATCCGCGATGGTCTCATCTATCTGGCCAACGGAAACGAGAACAATCGGGACGAGAACGGCTTGATCATCGTGGACGCTCGCAATCCGCAGGCTCTGAGAGTCCGAGGCAAATGCCTGTTCACCGACTGGGTCGAAGGGGTCTGCCTGGCAGGTCATCAGGCCTTCGTGGCCAACACCCGCGCCGGCGTCAGGGCCATCGATGTCAGCGATCCGAACCATCCTTCTCTGACGGATAGTTTCGGTCGGACCCCGGAAAAAGGCCCTGCCGCCATGGTGAACGGCGTGGGTTGGGGTCGCCAATCGAACCAGCAGATCGCCGCCGAGTACGACAAAGCATGGCTGGATCAGATCAGTGATGTCGGAACCTGGCTCAAGATCGGATTCGCCTTGTATGACGCCAAACGATACGACGACGCCCTGACCGCTTTCGAGAAGATGGCTACTCTCGATGAGGCGGGCCAGGACGATCGGGCGACCGCCGTAATCTGGCAGGGACACATGCTGGACCTGTTGGGAAAACGAGAGGAGGCAGTCGCCAGGTATAGAAGGGTCGCCGACATGGGACTCGACTCGGGCGTCCGCCATGACCAGTTCGGGCTCGCCTACGAGTACACACCCTACGCTAAGGAACGGATGACTATGCCATTCGTCCGCGTCGAGAACCGCTGGCAGGATTGAGATCGGCATCCGCCAATAGACACACGAGAGAAGAAACTGGCCGGGTCGTGTGATCCGGCCGGTTTTGTATTGGGGAACGAGGCAGAGACTCTTTACAGGCCGGGATGGGCAGGCGATAATCGGTGCGTTCGGAAAGCGGATCGAAAAGTGTGACCGGCATCTGGTTTGACATTGATTTGGAGGGACACACAATGAAACGAAGAATTCGCACATCCACGGTGGTCGGGAGTCTCTTGTTTGGCGCTCTGTTGTCCCTGGGTCCTGCGGCTCAGGCGGAGAGCAACGCAGCCGCCCGGCCGTCGGCGGAGAACCGCGTGCTCAACCTCAACGGCAAATCGGACTTCGTGCAGATCGCGGAC
Source organism: uncultured Phycisphaerales bacterium (assembly GCA_937868145.1). Lineage (GTDB taxonomy): Bacteria > Planctomycetota > Phycisphaerae > Sedimentisphaerales > Anaerobacaceae > PLanc-01. The sequence continues at coordinate 1,697 of CALMMH010000198.1, read as the reverse complement.
AGTCTCTCGCTGCACTCGTTCACGAACGCCATCACGATCGAAGCGTGGATCAAAGCAGCGTCGTTCGCTCCGGACCAAGGCCTGATCAACTGCGTGCTTCGCAAGGACGTCTCGGAGGGCGGCGAGGACTTCTTCCTGCGATTCCGTACGATCAATGGCGCGCCATGGCTCGAAATGAGCCCGGGCCTCGACGTCGGGCTGGTGCGGGCCGAGCACGATTTCCAGGTCGGCAAATGGCACCACCTCGCCGCCACCTACAACGGCAGTTCGATCGTCGCCTACGTGAACGGAGCCGAAGTCGGCAGCCAGACCGCCTCAGGCTCGATGACCATCGATAAAGAGGATCTCTTCATCGGAAAAGGCGATCCCGAATACAGCTCCGGCGAGTACTTCCACGGCCAGCTCGACGAGATCCGCCTGTGGAACGTCGCCCGCTCCGAGCAGGAAATCCGCGAGGCAATGAACAGCCGACTGACCGGCAAGGAAAAAGGACTCGTCGCATACTGGAATTTCGACGACGGAACCGCCAACGACCTGACCGGCAACGGCAACCACGGACTCTGTCCCCTGGTGATCGGTTCCGCAAAGCCCGACGCCAAAGCCGCCGCGGAGACAGTCGTCAAACCAAGCACTGCGCAATCCGAACCCGGTGAATCAGGCCGAGAGCGGGCCCGCGATCGCGTCGTCCACTTCGAGGAAGGCATCATCCGCGAGATCCCCCGCGTCGCTCGCCTGTGCGATGGTCTGAACATCCGCACGGAGAACGTCGACATCGGAGGCTGCAAGCTGTACTGCGAGCAGGAAGGCCAGGGCACGCCGCTGGTGCTCCTGCACGGCGGTCCCGGCACAACCCACCACGGCTTTCACCCCTGCTTCTCCCGGGCCGCAGGCTTCGCCCGCGTCATCTACTACGATCAGCGAGGTTGCGGGCTGTCCGACTTCGAGCCGGGCGCAGGGTACTCGCTGGATCAGGCGGTCGACGACCTGGACCGGCTCCGCAAGACTCTCGGCGTGGACCAGTGGGTCGTCCTGGGCCACTCCTATGGCGGCCTCCTAGCCCAATGCTACGCTATGAAGTACCCCGAGAACGTCAAGGGCCTGGTGCTGGTCTGCGCCTCCACGGGCCTTCACGGCCAATCGATGCCCTCCCGCCAGGGGGAGTTCCTCTCGCAACAGGAGCGGAACAAGATGGCCGAGATCCGCAAGGTTTCCGGCCTGACCATGGCCCAGCTCGTCTACAACAATTTCCTCAACGGAGACTGGAAACGACAGTGCTACTACAAGCCCACGCGGGAGCAGATTGCGCAGATCGCCTCTTACGAGTGGGTCCACGACAACAACTTCAATGAAGTGATGAGCCGCTTCGCCAGCGAGGTGGACCTGACGGGCAGCTTCGCACAGTGCCCCCTGCCCACGATGATCGTCGAAGGCACGTGGGACATGTCGTGGAACACGGACAAACCCAGGCAGCTCGCGGCCAATCATCCCAACGCCCAACTCGTCATGTTCGAAGAATCCGGCCACAGCCCTTTCGAGGATGAGCCTGTACGATTCTTCGGCGTCTTGAAGGATTTCATGGGCACGCTGCGGGAGGCCCCTGCCCTGCAATTGCAGTACTGGAAGGGCAGCATTCTGAAAGGCGAATAGAATCCGGCCGTGCCAATTCCATTGATGAATCGCCGCTCAAATGGTAGAAT
>CALMMH010000197.1 GCA_937868145.1 uncultured Phycisphaerales bacterium | reverse complement strand
TCACCGCTGCAAAATCGGCATGTGCGGGCATTCGGCTGTGATGATTTTGCAGCCGGTCTCCGTGATGAGGAGATCGTCCTCGAGGCGGATGCCCAGCTTGCCGGGGAGGTAGACGCCCGGCTCAATGGTGAGGATCTGGCCGGTTTGCAGAACGCCCTCGGCGGTTTCCCTAAGGAACGGATTCTCGTGGATCTCCAGGCCGATGCCGTGGCCGCTTCCGTGGCCGTAGACGGGCAAGCCGCTCTCTCGGATAACGGCTCTCGCGGCCGCATCGACGTCCACCAACGGCGCGCCGGCCTTCGCCACTGCGATTGCCGCGGCCTGCGCCCGCTCGACGACCCTGTAAGCCGCTCGATAGTCGGCCGTGGGCGTTCCGAAGGCGAAGGAGCGGGTGAGGTCGCTGTGGTATCCCTGGTATAGGGCTCCGAAATCGATCAGGACCGTGTCTTTGGCCTTGAGTTTCCTTGGCGTGGGACGATGATGAGGCCGAGAGCCATTGGGTCCGAACGCCACGATGGTCTCGAACGCGTTCTTGCCGCCCAGTCTTCGCATCTCCAGGTCCAGGGCGCCGGCCAGCTCGTTTTCCGTGATGCCCGGCACGATCCGTTGCAGGATCTCGCCGAAGGCTTTGGCCGCAATCGACGCCGCGGTCCGGATGGCCGCCGCCTCGTGTCGGTCCTTGATGCTTCTCGGCTCTTCCACGATGCCTGCAACGGGCTTCAAGGAGAGGCCCGCCTTTTTCCTGAGCACCTCGTACATCCCGAGCGAGATGGATTTCTCAACGCCGACAGTCTTGACCGACTTGAGCTTGCCGGCGAGTTTGCCGCCTGCCTGGGCGATGGGTTCGGCGCCGGGCCGCTGCGCGATTCTTGTGTTGACGCATTCTTTCTGTGCCTGCTCGATGTACCGGCTGTCGGTGAGCAGGATCAATTCTTTCTTCGTGACGATGGCCCAACTGTCCCCGCCGGCAAAGCCTGTCAGGTACGTCACGTTCTCCGGCTTGGTGACGATCAGCCCATCGAGACCGAGTCTGCGAAGTTGTGCTCGAACGGTTGCGACGCGTTCTTTTCTGATCTCCGTAGTCATGTCCTATCCCATACCAGGAAATCCAACGAAAAGGAAGGGTTTTCTGACCGGGGCGTTTGTCTTGGCGTCGATTCCGGTCCATACTTTCCATGAGGGGGGTGAGTGGGAAAGCGGGCGTGCGGATCGGCCGGTGGGTGATGTTTTCCGCTGGGGAGAAACGACGCCGCATGCGACTAGCCCTATTTGGGGACTTGGGAATTTTCTGTCCTCCTTCACGACTCATTCCCATGAGTAAGGACGGCCTGGCCGAGGCCGTCCTTTTTCCGTACTTGTCCGGCGCCGGCCCGATTGCTACAATACCCTCCGATTCGAAAACGACGCAAAACCGGACCTATTGGAAATCCTTGACGAATGTTCTTACCTATCCGGACGAATATCTCGCCCCGACGAACCCCGTATGCGAATTACGTTTTGATCGCGATCAACGTGATTGTGTTCCTGCTCTCCCGTGGCGGACCCTATCTGTATTACATCGACGGGCGGCCGCTTTCTCTGCCGATCCGGCCGTGGGCAGCCGACTGGCTGCTCTTGCCCGCGGTCTGGCAGGCTCACCAGTTCCTGACGTACGCCTTCCTGCATGGCGGTCTGGAGCACATCCTCGGAAACATGTTCTTCCTGTACCTGTTCGGGAACAACATTAATGGTAAGCTGGGCAATTTGTGGTACACCGTTTTCTATCTTGCGGGGGCCATCGCCAGCGGCGTCGGGCATACGCTGATGAACCTCGATTCTCTCAGTCCCACGCTGGGCGCCAGCGGGGCGGTCGCGGCGGTCACCGGGGCGTACCTGGTCCTGTATCCGCAGACTTTGATCACGGTCCTGTACTGGTTCTTTTTCATCGGCACGGTAGAGGTCCCGGCGCTGTACTTCATCGGCTTCAAAATGATCATCATCGACAACGTGATTGCCCGTCTGTCCAACAGCGTGGCTTATGACGCGCATCTGGCCGGATACGTGTACGGCATTCTCATTACCCTGGGGCTTCTGGCCACCCGTCTTGTCGGGACCAGCCAATTCGACCTCTGGGCGATGATCAAGCGGTGGAACCGTCGCAGGGAGTACCACGATGCCGTGGAGGAGGGGTACGATCCGTTTGCAGGGACCGGCGGCCGAAAGCGTGTGAATGCCCGGGAAGTTGTATCTCCGGCCGAACAGCAGAGACGGACGGAGATCGATCGGATCCGCCATCAGATTGGCGACTACATTGCCCAGCGAAATGTCGCTGGGGCGGCCGATTTGTACCTCGAATTGACCCGACTGGGGCCCGAGCAGGTGTTGCCTCGCCAGACGTTGTTGGACATCGCAAACCAGTTGGCCGGCGACCGGCGTCCAGCCGAGGCGGCGCAAGCCTATGAGCAGTTCCTCAAGTACTACGGCGCCTACGAGCACGCCGAACAGGTGGAGCTGATGGTGGGGGTTCTTTACTCCCGCTATCTGCACGATCCTGTTCGGGCGATCGATCATCTTCGCAAAGCCGCCGGACGGCTCTCCGACCCGGGCCAGGTGAAAATGTGTCGCGATGAGCTCGCGCGATTGGGTGCTTAGGGCATATTTTGCGGATTATATGACCTAAAGCAGGACTTGGCTCTTGACAAATCCCCCGAGGAATCGTAGTTTGTCGCACTGAAGGATCGCCCTACCTAGCGGGCAATTCCAAGGCATCTGTGGATATCTTTTAGGGAGGTAAAGAGGATGCAGGCTCGCGTGAATCTTCCTGTGCGTTCGGCGACAAGGCTGTCGGCCGGCACGGTGTTCGTTTTGTTGGCAGCCGTAGTGCTTGCCGCTCCGGGGTTGGCTCAACAGGGACCGGCTCCCGTAACGGCTCAATCCCCTGCGATCCCCGTCAATGAGCCCGCTGCGGCCAAGCTGCCGGCGGAGCCCTATGTGGCGGAAGTCGTTGGAAATGACGTGTTTATCCGCTCCGGGGCCGGCACGAACTTCTATCAGTGCGGCAAACTCTACGCGGGAGACCGCGTTCAAGTGATCAGCACGCAGCAGGGCTGGTCGTGCATCATCCCGCCGGCAGGATGTTTCTCCTGGGTTTCGATGCAGTATGTGAGCATCAACCTGGACAATCCGACGATGGGAATCATCACCGGAGACAACGTCGGCGTCTACGCCGGCTCGGACTTCGTGCTGCCGATGCATTCGACCACCAAGCAGGTCGTGCTCAATCGCGGCCAGACGGTGAAGCTGCTCGGCGAAGAGAAGGACGACTACTACAAGATCGCACCGCCGCAGGGGGCATACCTGTGGGTGAGCACGCAGTTCCTCCAGTCTACGACTCCGGAACGAACGGTCGTCAAGCCGAGCGATCCGAATGCTGTCGCGGCGGCGGTCAAGGCCCTTGGCGACAAGCCCGGGCTTCAGGATCCGAACGCCACGAAGACTGATCTGGAAATCTATTACGCTCTGGCTGAGCAGATCAAGGCCATGCAGGCCAAACCGGCCGCGGAGCGGGACTACGCGGTCGTCAAGGTGAAACTGGCGGAACTGGCCGCGAAGAAAGATTCCGGACGATCCGCACGCTATGCCGACTACACCCTCAAGCAGGTCGAGCGGTTTGAGCTGGCCGACAAATCCGTCAAGGAGTTGGAGCTTCAGCGGAAAGAGCGGCTCAAGACCGTCGAGAAGATCGACGAGGCTCGCGCCGCCAAGCTGGCCCAGATTCCGGACTTCAGCAAGTTTGCCGCCATGGGCAAGCTGGAGAGGTCGAGCGTCTACGACGGCGGGCCGATCAAGCGATATCGCCTGATCGATGAGGCGGGCAAGACGATCGCCTATGTGACGCCGACGGGAGCCGCAATCACGGAGAGCGAGAAGCTCGTCGGCCACAAGGTCGGCCTGGTCGGCAAGATTGAACCGCACGAGGCTTCCGCCCGGGCGTTCATCGAGTATGCGGAAATCTCGCCGCTCGATTGAGCCTTGCCCGACTCCGATGAGGAGTCCATCCGAGTAGAAAAAAAAGAAGTCGCGTCCCAGTCGGACGCGACTTCTTTTGTTTTGGGAGGAAAGTGGCCGGCAAGACAAAGGCTGCCGTCACACCTCGAAGCTGTCGCAGGCGCGATAGGCGTCGATCACGGCTCGTTCGCCTTCTTTCGAATCACCCTTGCTCTTGCCGTGCTCCATGCACAAGACGCCTTGGTAACCCTTCTTGTGGAGGTGTCGGAAGATGTTCTTGTAGTTGATCTCGCCGGTGCCGGGCTCATTGCGGCCGGGGTTGTCGCCCAGGTGGAAGGCGCCGATCTCATTCCAGGCCTTGTCGATGTTCGGGATCAGGTTGCCCTCGGTGATCTGCTGATGGTACAGGTCGTTGATGATCTTGCAGGACGGGCTATTCACTGCCCGGCAGATCAGGTAGGCTTGCGGGATCTTCTGGAGGAAGAGGCCCGGGTGATTGGCCCACCAGTTGAGCGGCTCCAGCACGATCACGACGCCGGCCGGCTCGGTGATTTCGACGCACCGACGCACGTTGTCGATCAGGTTGGCCGTCTGGTAGTCTATCTCCATTCGCTGGCTTATGCAGCCCGGGGCGATCAACGTCCACTTGCAGTTGGTCCGCTTGGCGACCTCGACCGCCTCTTTCGTCCGGTGGACGATTTCGTCCTGGAACTCCTTATCCTGGGTGACGAACGTAGGCTTGC
>CALMMH010000196.1 GCA_937868145.1 uncultured Phycisphaerales bacterium | reverse complement strand
TCTTGTCCTGTCCCCACTCTGCGGGAAGTTTCTTTTCTGGCACCAAGCCGTTGGTTTCGGCTCCTCGCCACTGTGGCCAGTTCTGTGCGCCAGCGCAACTCGCGACAATCAGCAGCACGCAAATCGCAGCTTCTCTGGACCCTCGGTGTGTCCTTATCATAGTCATTCTCCAGTAAATAGTGTGTCCTGGCTCGCACGCCAGGATTTCACGGTTCATGGGATTGAGGTTCCCGCCGCGGCGTCTCTTCGTCCGCTGCAATCTGGACGACCTGACACCAATGCCGTTCCCCTTCCGTTCGCACATAGCCTTTCACAGTCAGAGGTCCTCGCGTTCCATGCGCGTGAATACCGGCTGCCACGCGATTATGCTCCAGGTGATAGATACATATACCATCGCCTGTCGTCACCCGCAGCGCAGGCCAATGCTCATGTCCTTCGTGCAATTCGCAACAAGTGCACACGACTTCTCCTCTGATCGTCGTCGTGGCCTGCGCCGAATGGGGAGACACCAACCACACTACGCCGAGGGTCACGAGAATAGCCAACGAAGCAACCCAGACAATGCCACCGGGCCGATGAGCCATTGCCCAGAGGCTTTTCACCTTGGTGCGGATTTCGTTGGTTAGCTGGTAGCGAGATCTCAATAGAATGGCTTGAGATTCCTCGCGCTCCTGGTCATGTCGAAGACTCTCATACTCAAGCTTGGCCCGCACCGCGACCGCGAAGGCGTCAACTCCTTCCGCTTCGGCCTGCAGTCTGGTCTTCAAGCCTCGCACGAATGCCTCGGCCGAACGCTCTGGCGACTGCGCCTGTGACCACACTTCCCACAGAACCAGGTGCTCCTGCAGGTTCCGCCGCAGTGCGGGCGATTCGGCCACGGCGCGTGCCAGGTCCTCCGCTTCCGAGGCAGTTATCTCCCCCTCAAGCAGCCGGCTCACCAAATCCTCATACCGCTCGGAATTCACAGCCAGGCGCCTCCGATCTTCCTTTCAACGCATTCCTTCACCGCCACCCGCAGTCGCAGCAGAGTCTGTCTTACCGCATTGGCCTTCATTCCAAACTCATGGGCGAGCGATGTCGCGTTTTCGCCGCCTGCATACCGACGACGTAGAAGCTCTTGGCTGCGGGGGGGCAATCGTGCGACACATTCCTGCATGGGAGGCAGCAAATGATCGAACTCCCGGTCAAGAGCCATGTCTTCGTCTGTCTGGCGACACAGCACCTCCGCAATTGCGGAGGGAAACAGACGTGACCGGCGGGCTTCCTTCCGAAGCTCGTTGGCGACGAGCTTGCGTGCGATGCCGCGGAGCCACTTGGCCAAATTCGTTACCGCCAGGGAGGTCTCCATCCGGCGATAGGCGATGATAAAAGTCTCCTGAGCCAAGTCATCGACCCACGCTTCGTCCGCTCCTAGCGCCCGAATAAATGCGCGCAGACCCACCTGGTGTTCGCGCACCCAGCCTTCGAATTCCTGGACAGAACGTGATTCAACTGCGTCCATATTAGGTCCCATCACAATACAATGTCGTAAGTCTGCAGGGTGTGACTCAGAATTCTCGGCGTAGCGTCAAGCTGCGTAATCGCACGTCATCCGGCCAAAGGCCGACCGAGGAAACGGTCATGGGCAAGGACGCCTGCGGCTCCGGCGGCCATCGTACAGTTCGTCCGGAATGACCTCCGCGCTGACTCCTGCCGGAAGTTCATTGACGGATATCTCCGAGCCGGTCAACGCGAGCTTCTCCTTGAATGTGACTCGACCAAGCGTCTGGATGTCCCCGATCGACAACATTTGATAGTTTGTTCCGGTCTTCTCCATTTTTCACTCCTGTTCAAATTTCAGTTACGGTTCTTTCTTGCTTCGACAAGTCCGACATCCGCCTGTCTTCTCAGAGCCAACTAGTTCGCCTACGAACTATCTGCACAAAAAAATCTATTCGCTCAGATTCTCCTCGATCTCGTCCAGCTGCTTGACCAGGCGTTCACGGTCCTTTTGGCTCATGTCGCCGTAGAGCTTGTTCCGCAACGCGACGGAAATCTCCTCGAAGTCTTTCTGGAGCCTGCGACCCTTGGGGGTCAGTTCCACATACGTGACACGAGCGTCCGCTTCACTGGGGAACTTGCGAAGATAGCCGTGTTTCTCGAGAGTGCCGATCATCACGGTCACGGTCGACTTGACCCTTCGCACGCTCTCAACGACAGCTCTGATCGGAACGGGCTGGTTCTGTCGCAAGAGAAAAGACAGCACGGCTCCATGGGCCGGGACAATCCCCTTGATTTTCCGGTCCTTCAACTCCCTTTCGATCAAGGCGTTGGCCTTTTCTCGAATCCTGCCGATCTGCCCTACGATGCCGCCTGTGTCGACCATAGACCCTTCCTGACGAAACAGCCGCAAGGATAGTTCGCACACGAACCATCGTCAAGCAAGATCTTGGGGGACATGCAAAAGAACATGAGATCTCAGTCCGACACGTGCGATCTGCCTATCGCACCGCTCAGTCCAGCGTCCACAACGTGAGCGAGTCCTTGTCCTTCACATAGATACGATTGCCTGAGATGACCGGGAAAGCGTAAACCTGTTCCTGGGCGACCTTGTATCGGGCCAACTCCACATACTTCTCGCGGCTGGGCTCGATCACGAGCAGGTCCGAAACGGGCAACGCGAACAGGACCGGGCCGGCGTCGACCATCGTGCCGAATCGGCCGTACTTGGTCGTGTCCGTCCAGAGGACCTTTCCGTCGGCGGCGTTCATGCAGACAATGTAGTTGCCGGGATCGGAGATGCCGAACAGCAGGCCGTCTTTGAGGACCGGCGTGTTGTAGCCTGCGCCGACGTCTTCGTTGGCCCACAGTTCTCTGGCGGCGTAGCCGTCGCCCGTCTTCTCGATCTTCACGGCTCGGGCGCCGGTCCCCTGCCCCGTGTAGATCACGGTCTGTCCGTCGACGATCGGGGTGACGGAACTGTAGTATCTCTGGCGCAATGGAGTCGCCACCTGCCACAGGAGTTTGCCGTCGGCGACATTGAGCCCGACGAGATCCGTCTCCGCGTGGAGGACAATCGTCTTGGCGCCGTCCAGCATCATCCGCACGGGCGAAGCGTACGTGGGCCCGCCGCCGGTCCACTTCCATTTCTGCCGGCCCGTAGCGAGGTCATAGGCGATGACGGCGCCTGCGCCTTCCTTGCCGAGATGGGCGACGCACAGGCCGTCCACCACGATGGGCGACATCGCCGCGTAGAATTTGGGCCACACGCCCGGGAATTCATCCTTGGTCCAGAGAACCTTGCCGCCGGCGGCGTCGAGACAAGTGAGCACGCCGGCGACGCCGAGCGTGACGACCTTGCCGTCGGCCACGGTAGGCGTGCTGCGAGGTCCGGAATGCTGGGCGGGCCCTCCGGTTACAGCCGGAGCCGGGTGCTTGTCTCGCCACAGTTCCTTGCCGTCGTCGGCGTTGAGACACATCGTCACTTCCTCATCGCCCTGCCTGGCAAAGACGTAGAGCTTCCCGTTCACCAACGCGGGAGTCGAATCCCCCAGGCCCACGACCACCTTCCACTTCTGCGTCAATTCCTTGGGCCAGGTCTGAGACGCCGTGAAGCCGGTGACTTTCGCATCGCGATTGGGTCCCCGCCACTGGGGCCAGTCCTGCCCCCAGACACAACTCGTCCCCAGCAGAACCACACAACCCGCCAACACAGCCGTTGTTCGATTTGCAGTCCTCATGTCGACACCTCCAAATGAATGTCCGATGGGCATCATTGTGGCATGAGGCTATCGAGAGGGCAACTGCTTTTCACCTGTCGTCTGTTCCGATGTATCCAGGCGAACCCCCAGTGCGAGCGCTCGGGAGCCATGCGTCCTTTTGCGACCACTCGGCCGGATCGGTGGGGATCGGATCCGCGATCGTCAGAGAACAGCCCTCGCCGTCGGTCGTTTCGCACCAGTCGTCCCGGTACTTGAAATCGTGGATAGTCCGCCCGTTCGCGTCCACCAGTTCGATTCGCTCGCCGTCATTGGCCAGAGCGCCGGAGTAAGGACCCGCGACGGGCAGACCGAAGCCATATCGAGCCTCAAAAGCCGTGATGTCCTTGACCACGAGGCAGCACGCACCCGGAGCCAGTTCGAAGTCGGGGAAGGCAAAATCGATCCCGTTGGTAAATCGCACGAGATTCAAGCTGATCGTCTCGGTCCCGACGTTGGTCAACTCGATGAACTCGGTGTTCGGATCGTCGGGGTCGCCTGTTTCGGCCGGGTGATACATGATCTCGCTGATCCGCAGGCTCTCCGCGACCGGGCCAACCGCGAAGGTCGCCTCGTGCACGGCGCTCCAGGCTCCGGAGAAGACGCGTGCCTTGATGCACGTCGACTCGCCCAGCGCCACCGGTCCGGTGTACTTGATCGCATGTACGGTATTGATGGCCCCACCCGGCAGGCGAGGATCCTGGCCATCCAGGGTGTAGTAGATGTCTCCCGCCATCGCGGTCATGACCAAGTTGAATCCGGCGTCCACGTCGCCGCCATGCTGGTTGAAGGCGGCCGGATCGATGCTCGGATACCAGCTCTTGGTCTTGAACTGGTTCAGAACGATGTTCGTTCTCGTGGGAAAGTAGCTGTTGAGTAGGAAGTTCACTGCAGGGAGCCAGTCGTCGTCCTTCGTTCGCGGCTTGGTGACTTTGGTGTCGCCCCAGCGGGCGGATTCCGCGATGACCGCCAGGTCGATCGTGTCCTTGCGGACCGTGATGAGGTCGGCTGCGCCGACGGAAGTCATGACGCCGTCGTTGAAGAAGTGCCTGTAGACGTGGTCCGCGAAACGCATCTTGTACTCGGCGTTGCTCATGAGCTGCTGATGCAGCCACTGCGGATTGAAATAGTCCCTCTGCTGCCCGCACGAGTACGGTCCCAGCCGATTCTCGTTGACGTTGAGCATGGTGTGCTCCGAGTCGTGCCGGAAGAACTTGAAGCCGTCCGGGTTCGCGCGATTGTAGACCGCATAGAAGTTGTTCGGCCGGTTGTTCTGGAGGAAGTTGGAGACCGGGGCGTCGAGATCGCCCACATAGTACGTGCAAATCATGTAGTCGATGACGTTGTCGACGTCGAGAAGCCGCTCAAAGGCCGGATTGACGCTGCCGTCCGCGTTGAGCCCCTGAGCCTTGCAGTACGCGGCGTCCGTGGCGAAACCCTGTACGGCCGCCTGCCAAAGCCGATAGTAGGCGTCCAGGGTTCCGTCCGTCACCTCCATCGTGTAAGGCGCCCCGGGACCGGCGTTGACCTTGGCCACGTCGTAGTCCTCACTGTCGCCCCCGAAGTACGACGCGGCGTAGCGGGCCTCGGCGCGTTCCTCGGTCTGGTAGATGCCCCAGTACTGCCCGTTGAGGTAGAGATGATAGTATCGGCTCCTCGTATAGGGCTGGCCGGTCGCACCCTGCAGGTCGCGGGAGAAAACGTCGCGCAGTAGGGTGTTTCTGCCGCCGTTGTCGTCGCCGGAACTGCCTTTGAAGGCCCAGGAGTAGTTGCTCTCGGTCCGCAGGTCCACCTTGTCGAACTCATCGGCTCCTTCGTCGCCGAACAAGGGATACTTCAACTTGGACGCACCGTACTCGGCGCGGAAGAACAACCGGAACGCGTGCTTGGCGTTGTCTCCCTGGCGACCGTAGCCGCCGCGGATTCGCAGGCCCGCATCGATCTGAAACCCTTCGGTCCCATCGGGACAGATCAGCTCCATCGAGACCGGGCGCTCCCATGTGATGCCGTCCTGCAGGGCATTGACATAGATCCCCGTGCTCGTGTCGAACAGGCTGGCCAAAGGCGTCACCAGCGAAATCGAGGGCAACGACAGCAGCGCGTCGTCGATCAGGTCCTTGTATCG
>CALMMH010000195.1 GCA_937868145.1 uncultured Phycisphaerales bacterium | reverse complement strand
CCAGATCTTCGCCGAACAGGAGGCGATCGAGATCATCATCCAGGTCTGCCACGCCCTCCAGCACGCCCACGCCCACGGCCTCGTGCACCGCGACGTCAAGCCCAAGAACATCATGATCAACACGCAGGGCGTCGTGAAGCTGGCCGATATGGGTCTGGCCCGCGAGACCACCGACATCGAGGCCGCCCAAAGCGAAGAGGGCAAGGCCTACGGCACGCCGTACTACATCGCCCCCGAGCAGATCCGCGGCAAGATCGACATCGACGGCCGGGCGGACATTTACGGCCTCGGGGCCACCTTCTACCACATGGTCACCGGCCGGGTCCCCTTCACCGGCGCCGACTCCTCCGAGATCATGAAACGCCACCTCCGCGAGAAACTCGTCCCGCCGGACCACATCAACACATCGCTCTCGGCCGGCGTCTCCGAGGTCATCGAGATCATGATGGCCAAGCGCCGGGAGGACCGCTACAAGAACGTCGAGGAGCTCTTGACGGATCTTGACGCCCTCCGCCAGGGTCGCCCGCCGCTCCAGGCGCACAAACGGTTCGACGTCTCGATGCTCGAGCAGCTCGAAGACGGCGAAACGGTCGAGACCGAAGTCCAGACGGACAGCGACGAGATCATCACCCGCTACCGCTTGTACCTCCTGATCCTCGGCGCAGTCTCCTTCTTCTCGATCCTGATCATCATCGCCATGCTGGTCCTGTGACCGTTGAGGATAGTGCGAATTCCTACGCAGGTTCACATCGGTGTAGGAGATGACTCATGAGCGGAGAGCTGCCTATTGACGCACAGAACAAGATCGTCGTCTTCGGCATCAAGCGAATCCGACGATCCTGGCATGACGAGCAGTGGTTCTTTTCGGTCGTGGACATCGTCGGGGCGCTGACCGACAGCCCGAATCCACGGAACTACTGGAACATGATGAAGGCCCGCGAGCAGAAGACCAGCGAAGTTCAGGTGTCCACACTTTGTGTACAACTGAAGCTAACTTCTACCCCAAACCATTATTGCCGGGCGGGCAGGAGGACAAAACCTGATGTCTCTTCTGCTCGATCCCATTCGATGGACGAGCGACGAGAGACGCTATCGCCTCAGCGGTTACCGGCCGCTTGGCTGCCGGACGAATGTGCGGTTCGGGATAAGCGGGGCCGCGAGAGTGTCGATATAATGGCGGTATGGTCAAAGGCGGCGCCAATTTTTCGTCGGAAGAGCTGGTACGAGTTCTGAGCCACTATGACATCGGGATCGTGCAGCGGGTCCAGCCCCTGCCCGTGGGCAACCGGCGGGCTCCCAAGGTGATTGTCACGGCCGAGAAGGGGACGTTCCTGCTCAAACGCCGGCCCCGAGGACGCGACGACCTGGAAAAAGTGGGCTTTGCCCACGCGGTGCAGAAGCATCTGGCGGCCCGAGGGTTCCCGGTCACCAGTCTGCTTGCGACCATGGATGAGCAGGGCACCGCTCTGAACATGGACAACCATATCTACGAGTTCTTTCGGTATGTCGAGGGATCGCGGTACGACGGCTCGCCCGAGGCCACTCGCGAGGCCGGACGGCGGTTGGCGACTTTTCACAAGGATTTGGTTGATTTCCAAGGACGCAACGAGCCCTCGCCGTTGTGTTTTCACGACGCGGCCCTGGTCCGACGGCACCTGAAGCTGCTCAGCTCCGATAAACGCACCGAGGCCGCACGTAGGATGCAGGCGGTCGCCGACGAATTGCTGCTGCGATACGACAAGGCCAGCGTCCGCGTGAACCAGCTCGGGTTCCGGTCCTGGAAGCGACAGGTCGTGCATGGCGACTGGCACCCGGGCAACGTGCTCTTCGAAGGCCACAAAGTCATCGCAGTGGTCGACTTCGACTCGATCCGGTACTCGCCGGCGGTAACGGATCTGGCCAACGGCATGTTGCAGTTCTCGATCGTGGGCGACCGGCCGGACCCGACCCAATGGTCCGCCCACTTCGACCGCGGCCGACTCCTGGAGTTCTTCAACGGCTACCAGGAGGTCACCCGGCTCAGCGAGCGAAAGCGGTACGGGCTGATCGATATGATGATCGAGACGATGATCGCCGAGGCGGTTCTGCCGGTCGCGGCGACGGGATTCTTCGGCCACCACAGCGGGCAGGCCTTCCTGGAGATGATCCTTCGCAAGACCAAGTGGCTCCGGCGGAACCGCCGGGAGATTCGTTCGGTCATGCTGGCCTGAGGCGTTGCCGGGCCCGGCAGCGTCCGAAAACCCCGGCAAAGGCGTTCTATCTTGACGTTGGCGGGTTGAATTCGATAAAATAGATAAAGGCGATGGCGGATGGGGTCCCTGGACGGCCTGGGTCCCAGGGCCCTTGGACAGTCACTGTGCAGTCAAATTGGAAAGAGGACGAAACGTGTTCACATCGAGAAGGCTCCTGTCGGTCGTCGTGGTGGAAGTGGTTCTCTGGTGTTTGGGTGCACAGTCGGATGGTCTGACCGGGTGCTGCGTCGCGAAGGGAGCGGGTTTCCCGGGGGACGCGGAGGTCCCGGCCGCGTCGGCTTCCATCGTGGTGATCAATGAATTGCACGTCGATCCCGATGTGAAAACCGAGCAGATCGAGTTCGTCGAATTGTACAATCCCGGGGCGGTCGCGGTAGACCTGAGCGGCTGGCGGCTCGATGGGGGCGTGTTCTACACCTTTCCCGTCGGGACCAGTCTGGCTGCGAACAGCTATCTGATTGTCGCCCAGAGCCCTGATTCCGTGAAGGCCAAATGGGCTACGCTGAAGCCGGCGGCGGTCTCGTCCCGCGTCCTGGGACCGTTCGGGGGCAAGCTGGACAATGAGGGCGACACCGTCATTCTGTGTGATGCCGCCGGAGAGACCGTCGATGAGGTCGCCTATCAGGTTGGCTTCCCCTGGCCGACGGTAGGCAACCCGATGTCCGGCACGACGGCCGGGACGGGCGGCTCCATGCAGTTGCTCAATCCCAGCATCGACAATGACCTGGGCGGCAGTTGGCGGTCGGCGTTGCCTACGCCTGCGGCGGCCAATAGCGAGGTTCTCACCGATCTGATTCCGCCCCAGGTTCGACAGATTCACCATTCCCCGAAGCAGCCGACCTCGGGCGAGGTGGCGACGATCTCGGCCAAGGTCACCGATCCGGACGGCGTGATGCGCGTCACGCTGGCGTACCAGGTGGTTGCTCCGGGGGCGTATGTCAGCCGTGAGGACGCACAATACTCGGCAGGTTGGGCGACCTTGTCTATG
>CALMMH010000194.1 GCA_937868145.1 uncultured Phycisphaerales bacterium | reverse complement strand
TTGCTCATCCCATTGGCGGAAGCCCCCGTCAGAAGCTCGGGCTTGCCCCCCTTGCCGTCATTAAATGGGATTTGGTACAGATCGAATTTGAAAGGTTTTCCCTCTTCGAGAAATTCGCGACAATCCTCGGGGCTCAGCAGAACTCTCCGCTCGCTGCCTGCGGTCCGAAGAGTGTACGCCTTCGTCGCCGCAAAAACGATATGCTTCCCGTCCGGGCTCCACGTCGCGTTGCTCTGGACGAGATTCGGATCATCGGCCCCCGGCAACGACTGAAAGACGCCGGTCTGCCGGTCGTAGATACAGAGAATCCCCTTGACCGGGAAGAACAACTGCGAAAACTCCATGCCGGGCCTCGGGACGAACACCGACTCGTCCTTGACCGTGCTCACGACATACCGGCCGTCGGGCGACACCTGGGAGAGCAGCCCATAGGTCACTTCGCCCGGGACGCGTTTGTAGTCGCCCCAGGTGATGATCGTGTTCCGATCCAGGGTCATGTACTCGTGAACCGCCGCGATGGCGTACGAACCTTTGTCGTTGGCGTAATCGATGTCCATGCCCAGAATCGTCCCATCGGCCGAGAACGAATGGCAGTTGCCGCACACCGGCAGATTCTCCAGCACGACCGGCGGCTGCCTCGCCGACGAGATCGATCCGAACCGCCACCGGATGCGCGACGGGTCTTTCACCGCCTCCACGAACGGCAGATTCACCTCGCGGTAGAACAGCGGCGCTCCGACCGGATCCTGGGACGTCATGATCTTGATGTGGTTTGTGGAGAGCACCTGTGACGGTGCGTCATGGTTGACGCCGGCGAATGTCACCGTCGCCCATTTCTCCCAGGATCGCTTCTTGACTTTCTCCCAGACCGAAGCCTGGGGCCGCCATTGAGGCTCCCGTACAAGGGCGTTGACGCGTCCCTGGCCATCGGCGAACTCGATCGTGACCAGCCACAGATCCGAGTGGGCGTCAGTATCCTTCCAACGGAACAAAGGAGACGGCATCTCGGGGGGAAACAGAGTCTCATCGAGCGGGTTCTCCACCGCAAGCCGACCAGCCTGCGATGAGTTCGCGAGTCCTGTCAGAATGACATCCGGCCTCGTCCCGCCGGGAGAAAACGCCAAAAAGCAGACCACGGCGATCGCGGACGCCGCGACGAGCCCCACAACAACGTTTCGAACCGATTTCTGCATAGGCCTTTCGCCGACTTCCCTATAGACCCGACGAAACACATGTGCACACAGTACGTGCATAATACCATGGCATGGCCTCCAGGTTCAACATCTCGGGTCGACTTGGACGCAAATTGTCTCCCCGGGATGACGAAAACCACTTGAGCGGTTGGACTCAGAGACGCTTAACTACCCGGCGTCGTCGGCGCCCGGCGAACCGCCAGGTTGCGTGCTCGGTCGCCAAGCCCCCTCGTCGCTCGGGTCGGCGAAAGAACCTGGATCTCGCCGGGTCAAAGAGAAGCCCTCCCCATCAGTCGGATCGTACCAGTCATCCTGGTACTCGAAGCTCTCAATGATCCCGCCTGCCGCGTCGAGCAGCTCGATCTTTTCGCCCGCATTGTCCAAACTGCCCGTATACTGGCCCACCACCGCCAGCATGTTGCTATAGACGGCTTCGAATGCGGCTTGGTCTCTGACCAGCAGGCAGTAGCCGCCTGGGGACAGCTCGCAGTTCGGGAAGGTACACCGGATACCTTTGGTGAACTGGACCAGGTTCAGATTGATGGTTTCCGTGCCGACGTTGGTCAGCTCGATGAACTCGGCGTTCGGGTCGCCGGCCGGGTGGTACTGGATCTCGCTGATCCGCAGGCTCTCGGCCACGGGACCGACCGCATACGTCGCCTCGTTCAGGGCGCTCCAGACGCTGCCGTTAAGCGTGCGGGCCTTGACGCAGGTGCTCTGAGCCAGGCTGATTGCGCCCGTGTACCGAATAGCGTTGGGGGAAATGCCTGCGGGCGTGGCAGACGTTGCTCCGCCGGCAACCAGCATCACGCTGAGGAGAAAGTCCGAACTGGTTGCCCCTTCGTTCAGTCCCTGGATGGCCAGGACGTTCTGGCCGGTCCTGAGACAGCTCTGGGTGTTGGACAGGTTGATCGATTCCAGTTCCACCGCATCGATGTCGGAGTTGGTGGTCTCCGCGGCCGAGTTCCAGACGGGCTCGCCCGTGAAGTTCCGTCGAGCGACTTCGACCCCATTGATCCAGGCGACGAAACCGTCGTCGTAGCGAACCCTCAGCAGCACGCTTGAGAGCTTTGCCGGGTCCTGCGTGAGTGTAAAGGGGATGCGGATGCAGCAGGCGGCCTGCTGCGCATACATGGCTTCGAGCAGGTCGATCGAGAAAAACGGCTCGTAGCCGGTGCTTCGCTCATAACCGACGCCGCCGGTTCCGGAGATCCAGGAAAAGTCGTCGAAGTCCTGCCCGCCTCGCCACGTGTTGCTGACCGGGCCTGTCGGCACGAGCACTCGCTTGGTCGCGTTCTCGGCAACCAGGGTCACCTCGTCACCCGTTGAGCCCCCCGAGCCAGGGATTCGGGGATCAGAGCCATCCAGAGTGTACCAGACCGTGCCGGCAGCGCCTTGCATGGTGAGCACGTCGCCCGTGTCGGCTTGCCCGCCGTGCTGGTACTGACCGTTGACACGGAAGACCGGTGCATCCACGGCCGGATACAGCCCGGCGTTCTTCAGCCAGTTCAGGACGAAGTCCGAACGGGGTTCGATGAACCGGCTCAGCACGTTGTTCTGGTTCGCCAGCCATTCCGCACGCGTGTGCGGCGAGGAAGACCGCGTGTCGCCCCATCGGGCCGATTCGCCGACGATGGTCCGGTCGACCTCCGCCATCCTCGCCTGGTACATCTCCGCGGTGCGGGAATACGTGAGCGGTCCGTCGTTGAAGAAGAACCTGTGCACCAAGTCCGCGAAGTGCATCCGGTATTCGGCGTTCCCCTTGAGCCTGTCATGGATGTCGTAAGCGCTCAGGCCGAGGGTGTTCTGGCTCGTATTCCAGTATTCCATGCTGTGCTCGGCGTCCCAGGTGTGAAACCGCCAGAGGCCGTCGGGCGAGCGATGGGTCGCGTACCAGTTCTTCTCGGGCCAGTCCCAGTTCGTCGCGTACCAGTGGGCCAGGAGGTCGGGGATGAAGTTGTCGATATCCAGCATCCGGCACAAGGCATCGTAGGCGGCCATGTTCCCGGGCTCGGACCGCACCTTGTTGGCTGCGGTGAGCATGGCGTTGAAATTGCTCGCCGCGCTGCCGCCCCGGCCGTTGTTGACCACCCGGCTGGTGCTGTGCTTCAGCACATCGTATTCCTCTTTCTCCCCGCCGAACATCTCGGCCGCCCAGGAGTCGTCTGGTCGCTCGTGCACGTAGTACATCCCCCAGTACAGTCCGTTGATGTAGACGTGGGCGTAGAGCCCGTGCGAAGACTGCCCGCCCATCGCGTTGTGAAGGTCCGAGACGTACTGATCCTGGATATAAGTCCCGTACATGTGCTGGCCACTGTGGTTCCACGCGTTGGTGAGCACGGCGTCGAGCACAAACGTGTCGAACTTCGTGATCGGCGAATCGGGAAAGACGCGGTAGTCCAACGTCGCGGGGCCTCCCGTCGGCGTCCCGTCGTCGGTGGCGGTCTTGAAACGAGGACGCATCGAGAGCTTGAACACCTTCCACCGCTGGAGGCTCGTGCCTCCCCCGTCGTGCTTGGCGCCGCCCTGCATGGCGATCGCGCAGTTGATATGGAATCCGCCCTCGCCGTTGGGATCGATCCATTCGAGCGAGCATACGCGTTCCGTGCCGTCCTGCGACTGATTGATGTAGATCCCCTTGGACCCGAACCAGTCATCGAAGGGCATCACGAGGGACACGGTCGTCGCGGATTTGAGGTCGTCCTTGATGGTCCGGGCGTAGAGGCCCCCGAATTTGTCCTTGCCATCTTGCCCGACGACGTCGGGGTCCATCTGATAGTCGCCCTGTACGGTGCCCCACGAGGTGGGGCAGCCGGGCGGAGTCACGGGGGCTCCGGTCTGCGGGTTGGTTCCCTGCGTAATGACGTCGTCGAGGAAGATGTAGGTGTGAGTATCGACGTTCGTGGGGAGCCAGCCGAGCTTGTACGCTGCGGCCCGCAGGCAGGTGGTTATCGTCACGCGGATCGGACCATCGTAGATGAGCCCCTTGGGCGACCCGCCGCTGGGCGAGCCGGGCTCACTCCCGTCGAGCGTGTAGTAGATCGTCGCCCCCGGCGTGTC
This sequence comes from uncultured Phycisphaerales bacterium, assembly GCA_937868145.1. Lineage (GTDB taxonomy): Bacteria > Planctomycetota > Phycisphaerae > Sedimentisphaerales > Anaerobacaceae > PLanc-01. The sequence goes on along the minus strand of CALMMH010000194.1, from coordinate 29 downwards.
GCAGGTGATCGTTACGTCGAACGGGTCGT
>CALMMH010000193.1 GCA_937868145.1 uncultured Phycisphaerales bacterium | reverse complement strand
CGGTACTTCAAGGGAACGCAAGAGCCCTCGACTCCGACGCGGGCCTGGAGGAACGCGGACTTCGACGACAGCGGCTGGGTGACGGGGCAGGCCCCGATCGGCTACGGCGAGAACTTCATCGCTACGGAACTGGACGACATGCGCGGCGGCTATTCCACCGTCTATCTGCGTCGGACGTTCACGGTGACGGACCCCGCCGCATGCGACACTCTGTCTTTGGGTGTGTTGTACGACGACGGCGTCAACGTCTGGATCAACGGAACGCTGGTTTTTCAGGACAACGTTTCGTTGGCGGAACTGCCGTATGACGAAACGGCCGATTCGGCGACGGACTATACGGATTATCTCTCCGTCACGTTGGCGAATGCGAGCCGCTACCTTGTGAAGGGCACGAACGTGCTCGCTGTGCAGCTTGCCAACGCCTCTTTGAGCGGCAGTTCGGATTGTTACATCGACCTGCGTCTGAGCCTTCCGTCGGAGACGGTGGACGACGGCCAGGAGTCGATGTCGTTCGAGGATCTGGTCGCCGGCGACGGGTCGTACGAGATCGAACCGGTGTGGGAGAGCGAGCCGTCGAGCCAGTTCGATGAACAGGTTCCGATTCCGGCCAGCGTCCTCAGAGTCGGTCGGACTTACCGCGTTCGCTGTCGCATACGGGATAGCGATGGGTACTGGAGCCATTGGTCCAACCCGATTCAGTTCACGGCGGGCCAGCCGCTTGCGGAAGGAACCACCGCGGGATTGCGGATCACCGAGCTGATGTACAATCCTGGCGAGACCGCCAGCGACGGCGGCTTCGACAACGACGAGTTCGAGTTCATCGAGCTGAAGAACATCGGCGGCGAGCCGCTGGATCTGTCCGGCGTGTCTTTTGTCGAGGGAGTGACCTTCGCCTTCGCAAACAGCGACATCGTGACATTGGAGCCCGGCGCGTTCGCGCTGGTCGTGCGGAATCGCGAGGCCTTCACGCGTCGCTATGGAACTGAGGCCGCCGCGAAAATCGCCGGCCAGTACGACGGCAAGCTGGCCAATGAAGGCGAGTACGTCAAAGTCGTCGATTTCTGGAGCGGCACGATCGCTGCGTTCGAGTATCAGGACGCGGCCGATTGGCCAGCCTTGGCCGACGGTTCGGGCTATTCCCTGGTCCCCTTGGACGCTGCTCTGTCCGGCGAGCCCATGGGTTCCCTGAACGAGGGGGCCAACTGGCGGGCCAGCGCCGAGGTCGGAGGCTCCCCCGGCCGCGATGAGGCTTCGCTATAGCCCAGTCCTGCTATAGGCGAAGACTCTGAGCGGGTCCCACGCCGTCGTTGATGGTCACCTGGCCGTCTTTGTACACGATGTCCACATTCCTGGACTCGGGCGCCAGCTTCATCACCTCTTTGTCGTGATAGAACACGGAATCGCCTTCGATGACGAGCTTGTGGCCGTCGACGACCACGACGCCGCTGTTGGTATTAGGACCGGCCTGCAGGGAGAACTCGTTGGTTCCCGTGATATTCAGCGAGATCTGCCGCGTTTCCATCTGCGCGCTGGCGGAAAACGTGCAGTCCGCCGTCGGCCAGCGTGACGCCACCACGTAGATGGCAGCAATGACGACGAGGACGATCGCGACGGCCTTCAGCGTCCTCATCTGCCTGCGCCGCGCCAATGGAGCTCCACGCTCCTCATGGGTCATCGGGCCAGTGTCTTTGTCTGATTCTTCCATTCTGGGCGAGGGTTTCACTATAAGCGGACAGTCTTGGCGGGTCCGACGCCGTCGCTGATGGTCGCCCGGCCGCTCTTATACGCGATGTCCACGTTCTTGGACTGGGTCGCCAGCTTCATCACCTCTTTGCCGCGATAGAGCACGGAATCGCCTTCGATGACGAGCTTGCGGTCGTTGAGGACCACGACGCCGCGATTCATGGCGGGATCGACCAGCAGGGAGAACTCCCCGTCTCCGGCGGCGTTCAACGAGATCTGTCGTCCGCCGAGTTGTTCGCGAGCGGAGTGGGTATCGTCTGCCACTGTGGAACCTGACAGCGTGACGGTTCTTGATGACTCTTTGTCTCGCGTCGCGCAGCCCGCGGACAGTAAGCAGACGGCAGCGCAGACAACAAGGACAATCACAGCGGTCCTACGTGTTCTCATACACTTCTCCCCTTGCCAGTATCGTGTCGATTGGGTTCCATGATCTCCACGGACCATCGAACCAACGTCTTCATTCGGTGATCGTTGCCACACCGTGTATAGTCGGTGCGGCTGCATCATTATTTCAAATGAAGAGTCCCGCGTCGACGCCGGCTCTCGGGGCCGCCATGGACTTCTCGGCGGTTATCCGCAATATTGCACAGAAGCCCGCCGCTTCTATCGCTCTTTGCGCTGAGCGACCGCTTCG
>CALMMH010000192.1 GCA_937868145.1 uncultured Phycisphaerales bacterium | reverse complement strand
CATCAGCAATCGCATCCGCCGGCTGCGGTTCGACCACGGCGAGATGACCCAGCAGCAACTTGCGGATAAGGTCGGCGTCACGCGGCAGACCATCCTCGCCATCGAAGCCGGCAAGTATGCGCCCTCGCTGCCTCTGGCTTTCCGCATCGCGAGGGCCTTCGGCACAACCGTCGAGGATGTGTTTCAATACCCGAACGGCGAGACACCCTCTGACGATGACAAGTCGACAAGATGAAGCGGCAGCGACATGATCCTTGAACCATGCCGCCGCCGCTGATTGCCTGAGGAAACGGGCGGAGAATGCTCGATCACTTCCCCGCGGGGAAATCGCTGCGGGTCATGTAGAACGACATGACCTTGTCGTGCTTGAACCAGACGCGGATTCTCTGGTCGGTCCGGTGATAGTAGTGGTACCCCGGCGTGCCGCCCATGTCCTTGTAGAGGACTCCGTCTTTGAACGCGCATTGCTGTTCCGTGACGGTCTCGTCGGGCTGGCCCAGCAGATCCAGGACTTCCTGCAGGGTCGAGCCGACGCGCAGCTTGTCTGCGTACGCGTAGGGCGAACCCTCCCTGTGCCGGATCTCCTGAATGCGGCTGTCCTGGAACCAGACGAAGAACCCGCATGGATAACACATGATGTAGTTCTGGGGCAAGGCGTCCGTCGTGAACGTCTGGTCGCCCCAGAGGTAACTCATCGGCTCGCCGAAGATCGCTTTGACCTGCTCCGGGCCGGCCGAGTCGATGTCCAGTCGGGCGATCCGCTCCGGCAGAAGACGCGCGAATTCCGGATCGGTCGGTTCATCATCGTTCTGCCCGTAATTGCTGCGGGTCATGTAGATGGCCGTCACCTTGTCGTTGGCGAACCACACGCGGACATTGCGGTCGGGACGACAATAGTAGTCGTGCCCCTTGCGTCCGTCGATGTCTCGGAACAGGACGTTCCTGGAGTTGTCCCAGTCGATCCCCTGGCCCTGGACGGTCTTGTCCGGAGCGCCGAGCACCGCGAGGGCCTCCTCCAGCGTCGAGCCGAGGCGCAGCTTGCCGGCAAACACGTACTGGGAGCCGCCCTCGTGGCGAATCTCCACCACGCGGTTGTTCCGCATGTACACATGGAAGCTGCCCGGATACACGGCGATGAACCGATTCGGCAGCGCGTCCGCCGACAACGTCTTGCGACCCCAGATGTATTTCACCGGCTGGCCGAACGTCGCCAGGACCTGGGCCAGGTCCGCCGAGTCGATGTCGAACTGGGCGATCTTCTCGGGAAGCTGCGCGATGAACTCCGCCGCATTCGCATAGGCCTGCAACCGGGCGGGGTCGCCGTAGTCCTTCCCGATGTTGATCTCCATCACGGATCGGTCTTCTTTGTCGATCTCGAAACTCAGGCCGAGGGCCTCGTAGTACAGGAAGTCCTTGAATGGCGTCTCTTCGAGCCCGGATTCTTCGCCGAACGCCTGCCTGACCTTCTCTTCCGGGACCCCAACGCAGATGCCGTTGCCGAAGACGTAGACCGGGCTGAGCAGGGTGATCCCGCCGACCACGTTGTCGCCCATGGCGAAGCTGATGTCCTCGTAGGCGAGGAAGTACGACTCGGGCAGGTTGTCCAGCGTATAGGTCTTGTCCCCGAAGAAGATGTTCGCGGGCTGCCCGAACTTCGCCAGGACGGCGTCCTTGTCGAGTCCGAACAGTTCCGCGATGCCCACGGGAAGCGCAGGGACGTCCTGCGTGACTTTCTGTCCGGCCGATTCGGCCAAGGCCGTCGCGCTGCCCGGTCCCATGGGCAGCAGTACGGCGCCGATGACCAGGATGGCCAGCACCCCAAGCCAGCCCGGGGCGGGGCGATTCGAAATGTGTCTGTTCAACATGTGCGTGATCCTCCTTTCCAAAGCTCTTTTGGACTCCGCTATTCCAATCAAACGCAAACTAAAAGCCGGCTTTCGAAATGCCATTGCTGCAATGTCGATGAGAGTGTCGGTGTAGCACTGGGCCTGCGACCGGAACCCGGCGACGACGGTTTCGTCGACGGCCAGCTCCCGCAGGAATCGGAGTCTGGCGTTCGTCGCCCACACGAGCGGGTGCCAGAAGTATGCGACCTGCAGGACCGTTTGCGCCAGGCTCAGCCACGGGTCCCGCCGCTTGATGTGGGTCAACTCGTGCATCAGGATCGC
>CALMMH010000191.1 GCA_937868145.1 uncultured Phycisphaerales bacterium | reverse complement strand
TTCGTTTCTCCCCCGCCCAACGCAGCCACGCCTTCGCTCCTCTCGACCTGGGTATGGTGGACATGGATCGAGCGATGGTACAACGTCGTTCTGACGAGGCTGGTGATGGAGGCTGTATCTATGATCGCCAGCGGGTGCATTGTGCTCATTGAACTCCCTTTCTGTCATGGTGTCCGGATTCATCATGGAAGACATGCTACCTCTTGGGCCGGTCCCTTATCTATGGGGTGTAACCCTACCCGGTCCGGTGCAAACTCGAACAGATCGTCAAACCGAGCGATTGCGAACACGCCCTTGATTGCCGGAGCGACGCTGCAGAGGGTCAGCTTGTGCCCGCAGCCATTCAACAGCCTCCGCACCTCCAAGAGTCCGGCAAGGCATGCGCCGCCCACAACATCAACGTGAGAGAAATCCACCACGACATCGCAGTCGCCTCCATCGCGCACCATCCCCGCGACGATCTGCAACTCATTGTGCTTCTCCGACTCCCGAGGCAGATCCACAAGGATCACATCTTCCGACCCACGGTGAATATTCATTCCTGCCCCCGCGTCACCAGCCGGCAGCGATCCGCGAGCCTCCATGCTCTTGTCCCCCTCCATGGTCATCTGATCCTTCCCAATCTTGACACTTCTTTTTTTCGGGCGTTGTCTCGCCGGTGTTCTTGGATCCCCCATAGATGCACCAGATTGTCCAGCCGCCCATCATCGATACGGTTCGGAGTATTTGGATTCTCACGTGGGCGAGAGCCCACATGAGAACCCGCCGCCAAACAACCAGCAACTATGCCTCAGTTGCCAATATCCCTCGTCAGAAGAGGATCACGAAAGGGTGTTGGTCCCGCTATGCCGTCAAGGAAGGTTCGGAGGCTACGGAACGACAACCTTCACCGTGAATGCCGTCGAGGTCGGCTCGCCGGTTGTTGGCGTCCCCTTCACAGAGACCACGTAGGCGCCGAGGGCCGTGTTCTTGGTCGCGGTAATCCGGATCTGTACCTCAGGGCTTGCGCTCGCTTTGACCAGAACGTCGGTCGGGTCAACGCTGATGCCCTTGGACGGTTGGATTTGGAGCCTCACGTCCTGCTTGAAAGACTCGCCCCTTTGCAGGGAGACGGTCACGGCACGGACTTCGCCCTGTTTGACGTCCGTGTCAAAGTTCGGAACGGCGACCCTGAATCCTACGTCTCTGGTCATGCCGCCGCCTCGGGGGCTGCTCGAGTGGCAGCCCGAAATGATGGCCAAAGTCAATGTCATCAGGATCGTAATTGCAGTCTTCATTCTTTTCTCTTTCATAAAGATGATATTGTTCAAGAACCGCCGCGTGGCGCGTGGCGGCGCCGTCATCCGGCGACGGCGATTGGGAACTCCATTGACTTAGTGCCAACTCACGGCGTGTCTCCTCTATGGTCTCTCTCCGTCACGCCTTCCTGGTGTCCAGGACGAGCAGCATGATGCCGCCGACCAGCGCGACCGCTCCGACGACCGGGGGAATGAAGTGGCTTTTTGTGGTCTCTACGTGCAGCGGGCCGAGATCGACAGGCTTTCCCCTGGTCTTGTACGTGATGCCCGAGTAGGCGAGCACCACGATGCCCAGCCCGATCAGAATGACGGCAACGAGCATTTTGGATCTCATAGAACCTCCGATTTGTTTGCCTCAATACGACAGACTCACGGCGGATTACACCAGCCGCCGTCCCTGAATGATCCTGACCAGCACCACGACAACGGCAAGCACCAACAGGAGATGAATGAATCCTCCCATCGTGTAACTGCTCACCAGCCCCAACAGCCACAGAATCATCAGTATTACAGCAATCGTCCACAACATAGGATTCTCCTATCAATCTAGTTGGATTCACCGCCGAGTGATGCGCCCGCACCAACCCGCAGCGATCAATCAGTTTACTTGTCTGTGGACACGGCCACTTCGGCTTGTTTCAGCACGACCTTGGCGACGCGGGAGGACTTGGTCACCGCTCTGCGAACCGTCTTGACGGCCGTCGAACTCACCTTGCCGGCCGCCAGCAATGCCCCATCGGCAGCCGCCGTCACGGCGTCCTCGACACTGATTCCCAGTTCTTCGGCGCTCTCGACGGCCCCTTCGACAAGACCGGTGGCAGCGGCTCCAAGGTCGCCGCCGACCTTGGCCGTGTCCTGGATCGTGACTTGGGCGGTGTGGCTGATCGTATCCATGACCTGGGCGCCTTTGGCCTTGGTGCCGTGCAGCACCCCGATCATGATCCCTTTGGCGGCATGTCCCAGGTCGCCTCCAATCTGTGCTGCGCCGCGGATTGCGCCGCTGGCGATATCGGCCACGGCGTCGGTCACAGACGCGCCCACTTCGCCGGTGCCGTCGATCGTTGCAGCGAGCGTCTGGGCAATGGTATTCACCGTCGCTTGGACGATGTCACCGGTCACTTCGATCGCGGCAACAACCGCATCTCTTACTTTCTCAACCATCCCTGACTGTTCGGTCTGCATGTTGGGTCTCCTTTCAATGTACCCCGATTCACTGCCGGCTGATATGCCTGCGACCATCCGCTGTTCTGTATCTGTCCGTCACAGGAGAGAATGGACGAGGCCAGCCAGCGTAATCAGTTCCTTTTCATATCGCGTTTTTTCAATACGGGCCTCCCGATCATGGTCCGATTCGGATATTGTGGTTTCAATCTCTGTCCTGGGAGTCGCCGTGTCGAGAGAGCTCTGAGCAAAGCCCGATGTGTCAACCTCGCCTGCGATCATGGGTTCGAGGGCCGCGCTTTCGGGCCCATGGCAGGAGAGATTCGCTGCACCCAGGATACTCACAATCAACGCAAAGTATGTGCGCCAGTTCATGTCTGAATTCCTTCTCTTTCCCACCGATGTTTTGTCTGATTCCGCGTGTGTGTGAACTGCAAAAGCTGTCAGTCAGATATACTACGCCGCGAGGCGACACTGGATCTATGGGGTGTAACCCTACCGGGGATTGTTGAACGCTCTCCGCGGAAAGGGACTGAGTCGCCAAGAGAGCTCTCAAAGGCGTGACGTCACGACCCGCCATACGAGACGGAGGGTCATTGCCTGTCTGAGTTCAATCCGCCAATCATATGCTGTTTCCAAAATCCTCGTGCGGTTTCGACCTCCGGGTCGATTCCTGGGTTCCCATGGGACATATGTTACGCCATCGGATGGGTTTTCCTCCATAGGGTAAAACCCTACTTGGCAGGATCGGGAAGGTAGGGTTTCACCCTATGGACAAATGGGACCCACTGTCGTACAGTACCGCAGATAGTGGATTGGTGGCTCGCCAACGTTGGATCTGGCCAGGATTCACGAGCAACCCCTGATTGCACTGGTGTTGCGGAGTGGTTCAGCCGGGGACGGCATAATCAAATGAGCGCGGGAAACAGGATCATGAAAAGGAAACCTGCAGCGGACCGCCGACAGAGGAAGTCTATCAATGTTGTCTCCCCCAAAACAGCCTCATCGAAAGCAAGCGTTTCGTTCCCCATCGTCGGCATCGGCGCCTCGGCCGGGGGACTCGAAGCCTTGGAGCTGTTCCTGGGGCACGTGCCGTCGGGCAGCGGCATGGCCTTTGTCGTCGTCCAACACCTGGACCCGACGCGCAAGGGGATCATGCCCGAACTGCTCCAGCGCGTCACGGATATGAAAGTCGTCCAGGTCAAGGATCGAACGAGGGTCCGACCGGACTGCGTCTACGTGATCCCGCCGAACAAAGACATGTCCATTCTGCACGGGGTTCTGCACCTGCTCGAGCCGGCGGCGCCCCGCGGCCTGCGCCTGCCGATTGATTCCTTCCTCCGCTCCCTGGCGCAGGACCAGCAGGAACGGAGCATCGGCGTCATTCTTTCCGGCATGGGCTCCGACGGCACGCTGGGCCTGCGGGCCATCAAGGAGAAGGCGGGCGTGGTGCTGGTGCAGGAGCCGGCGACCGCCAAGTTCGACGGCATGCCGCGCAGCGCGATTGATGCCGGGCTGGCCGACATTGTGGCCCCGGTGGACGAGTTGCCAGGGAAGATCATCGCATATCTCCGGCGCACCCCGTTGATCGCCCGGACCGAAGTGGCCCTGGAAGACAAGACGCAGAGCGCCCTGGAGAAGGCGGTCATTCTGCTGCGCGCCCACACCGGCCACGACTTCTCGTTCTACAAGCGGAACACCCTCTATCGCCGGATCGAGCGACGCATGGGCATTCATCAGATCGATAAAATGGCCGCCTACGTGCGCTACCTGCAGGAGAACTCGCAGGAGATGGATTTGCTCTTCAAGGAATTGCTGATCGGGGTGACAAGCTTCTTTCGCGACCCCGCCGCCTGGGAGCAGTTGCGCACCGAGGCCATTCCGTCGCTCCTGGCAAGCCGTTCGCCCGGCCAGGCGCTGCGGGCGTGGGCGCCCGGCTGCTCCACCGGGGAAGAAGCCTACTCCCTGGCCATCGTGTTCAAGGAGGCGTTGGAAGAAATCAAGCCCAAGCGGAATTTTGTTCTGCAGATCTTCGCCACCGACCTGGACCGGGACGCGATCGACAGCGCCCGCCAGGGCCTCTTCCCGGACAACATTGCCGCCGATGTGTCGCCGGAGCGGCTGAGCCGGTTCTTTGCCAAGGAACAGCGCGGCTACCGGGTGCGCAAAGAGATCCGCGAGATGGTGATCTTCGCGCCGCAGAATCTCATCATGGATCCGCCCTTCACCAAGTTGGATCTCCTGAGCTGCCGCAACCTGCTGATCTACCTGACCCAGGAGATGCAGAAGAAACTGATTCCGCTGTTTCACTACAGCCTCAGCCCCGGCGGCATCCTGTTCCTGGGCAGCGCGGAGACCATCGGCGGTTTCACCGACCTGTTTGCCCCCCTCAGCAGCCGATCCAGGCTGTTTCGACGAACGGGGTCCACCTTGCGGCCGGAGCCGCTGGAGTTTCCTCCGGCTTTTAGCAGGGCCCTGCCCAGCGGGCCGGCGGAACGCCCGGTGGCGAAACCACCGCTCAGCCTCCAATCCCTGGCCGATCAACTGGTCCTGCAGCGTTATGCCCCGCCGGCGGTGCTCGTCAACGACAAGGGCGACATCTTCTACGTCAGCGGTCGCACGGGCAAGTACCTGGAGCCGGCTGCCGGCAAGGCCAACTGGAACCTGTTCGTCATGGCCCGCGAAGGTCTGCGTTACGAACTGTCCAGCGCCTTCCAGAAAGCGCTCCGGCAAGACGGGTGCATCGCGCTCCACGGCCTCAAGGTCGGGACCAACGGCGGGGAGCAGTGCGTGGATGTGACCGTCCAGCGACTGGAGGAACCCGGGCCGTTGCAGGGGCTGGTGATGATCGTGTTCACGGACGTGCCCGCGCGCGCCAGGACGCCGCTGCAAACGCCCAAACCTCACGCTCACAACGCAGCTCTGGAGCAGGAACTCCTGCAGGTTCGCGCCGAGGCGCGGGCCATACACGAAGAAATGCAGACCTCGCAGGAGGAACTCCGGTCCGCCAACGAGGAACTGCAATCCACGAATGAAGAACTGCAATCCACCAACGAGGAACTCACCACCTCGAAGGAGGAGATGCAGTCCATGAACGAGGAACTCCAGACGCTCAACACCGAGTTGCAGGCCAAGGTGGACGAGCTGTCGCAGGCCAGCAACGACATGAAGAACCTGCTCGAAAGCACGGATATCGCGACCCTGTTCTTGGACAAAGAACTCCGCGTCCGGCGGTTCACCACCCAGGCGACGAAGATCATCAATCTCATTCCGGGCGACGTGGGGCGGCCCATCACCGACCTGGTCTCGGACCTGAACTACCCGACGTTGGCGGCCGACGTGCGCGACGTGCTGCGTTTGCTGGTCGCGACGGAGAAGGCGGTGTCCGCGTGCGACGGCCGCTGGTTCACCCTGCGCATCATGCCCTATCGCACCCTGGACGACCGGATTGACGGCGTGGTGATCACCTTCGCGGACATCACCGTGGCCAAGACGCTGGAGGCGAAATTGCGGGACAAGCAGACCGTTCTGGAAAACCGCATTGCGGGCAAACCCGTGAAGCCGGACAAGGAAAAGAAGAGTTCGGAAACGGATGTGCTCCCGCGCAAACGGGTCGGGAAGCGCGCCGAAGGGTCACCCGGGTCTCACAAAACATAGAAGGCCTTGCCATGCAGAAGAAACCGAACACCTCAGGGGATGCCACCGAACTGCGCCGCCGCGCCGAAGTCCGGATGAGAGAGCGGCACAGGAGCACAGCCCCGCCCCGAGCGGACGCCGACACGCAGAGGCTCGTCCACGAATTGCAGGTCCACCAGATCGAACTGGAGATGCAGAACGTGGAACTCCAGGGCGCCAGGGACCAGATGGAGGCAATGCTGGAGAAACTCACCGATCTCTACGATTTTGCCCCGGTCGGCTATTTCTCCATCGATGAGCAGGGCCGGATCATGGAGGTGAACCTGGCGGGGGCCGCCTTGCTGGGCGTGGAACGGTCGCAACTGATCAACCGCCGGTTGCTGCAATTCCTGGCCCCGACGAGCCGGCCGGTCTTTCTGGCCTTCCTGGAAAAGGTATTCACAGAGCCCGGAAAACAGATCTGCGAGGCGTCCCTTCTAAACAAGAACGGCGCTCCTTCCTGGGTCGACTTTCAGGCGACGCCCGCGGACTCACTTCGCAGCGAGCAGAAATGGTGCCGGGTGGCGGTTTCGGACATCACCGTCCTCAAGCGGGCCGAGGAGACGCAACGCCGCATGGAGGCTCAGGTCGCTGCGAACCGGGAGTTGAAACAGGAAATCGTCCAGCGGAAGGAGGTGGAGAAAGCCCTCAAGAAGAGCGAGCGATACTCCCGCCAGTTGTTGGCGAAGTCCCTTCAATTGCAGAAACAGTTGCAGCATCTGTCCCATCAAGTGTTGCAGGCGCAGGAGGAAGAACGAAAGCGAATCAGCCGCGAGCTGCATGATGATATCGCCCAGGTCTTGACGGCCATCAGTTTCCATCTGGCGGTATTGAAAAAGGACAGCGCGTCCAACGGCAAGGATCTCAAGAGAAAGATTGCCCACACGCAGCGGCTGGTGGAGCAATCGGTGGATATCGTGCATCAGTTTGCCGGGCAATTGCGCCCGCCGGCCTTGGACGACCTGGGGGTGATTCCCGCCCTCCACTCCTATGTGAAGGACTTTGCGAAACGGACGGGCCTGGCCGTTCACTTCACGAGCTTTACTCGTGACCGGACGGAACTTCTGGACGGGGACAAGCG
>CALMMH010000190.1 GCA_937868145.1 uncultured Phycisphaerales bacterium | reverse complement strand
CCCGCCGGGAGTATCCCGAGGTCTCGTTCGCTGTGGTCGGAGCCATCGTCAGCGGCCTGATGGGGATTTCGCCGACCGAGACCGAGGGCCGCGTCGCCACCCTCCCCCGCCTGACGGAGCCCCTGTCGCACGTTCAGATCGCGAGCCTGCCTGTCCACGGCAACACAATTGACGTGCGGCACAATGGCCTGGCAGAGACGGTGCTGACGAATCGCTCGGGCAAGACGCTCACCTGGGTCGCAGGCTTCCACGGGACCGGGTCGATCGAAGTCGACGGGGTCGCGACCAACGGCAAACCCGGCCAGGATAAATCCGGTCGGACGTTCACGTGGGCCGAAGTCGCCGTTCCGACCGGCCTGTCCAAGACGACCCGCCTCAAAGCCCGATGACGCCGAGATTTGTAGGGTGGGTTCTCAACCCACGCGTCCTCATTCCTATCGGACAAAGCGAGGATTGAGCCTCTCCGTGAGTGGAGTTGCTGCCCGGCTCCCCGGTTCGTATACTTTCCGCTGGGGTGCTTATGAAGACTTTTTGGCAACACGCAAACGGCAAAGTATACGCGGTCGAAAGCGACACGTTCGGGCAGATCGTGGGGGCCGCCGGGCCCTTCGAGATCGATGAGCTCCAAGACCCAAGGGAGTATACCTATCAGTGCGGCCTGGTCGGCTGGATCAAGCGGGCCATGGAGCAACACGCACTCCATCGAATCAACCCGGTCCTGCGGCATTGACGACTTTCGCGTCGTCCGGGGACAATTCTCGCCGGCTCTTTCAGCACAAAGCCGATTCATCCGACCACTCTCGTTTCAGATAATGATCGCTCGATTTGCAGCGGCACGGCGGGCGGTCCAGCCGTGCGTTCGATTCCCCCCAATCCGCATGGATTTTCCACCACACATTTTGAAGTTTTTTTCTGGACAAAGTCGCTGCGCTCGGTATAGTAAAGGGTGCTGACGAGGGAGAACGTCAGCCCACGAGCTATTGCCTTGATGCGACCGCGAGATCGACACCATAGATTCCCACCAGGATGGACTTTCCGCCCCGGGCGTCGTTTGCGCCGGTGCGGAAGATCGGTTCCCGGCGGTCCCCTAGTCAGGAGGCCCGAGCAGGTCCGAAGCGAGGAGCGTATCCTCCCCGCCTGCCCAGGCTGCGCGCCCATACAAAACCGATTGGAAAGGAGGGAAGAATCAATGTGCAAACTCGTACTCGCGTGGGCGATCATCGCCCTGGCCCTGCCACTGTCGGCTGGGGCCGTGGAAATGCAGGTCAATGAGAGAACCAGCGGCGCCCAGGCCAACTCGGCCATCGTCATGGACCCTCGCGGCGGCGCGTTGGTCGTCTGGAGCAGCTATTACTCCGGCCGATCCAATGACATCGTCGCCCGTCAGTTGGACGCAGCCGGCGCCCATACGCGAGAGGAGTTCCTGGTCAACGCGGTCAACGTCGGCAACCAAACCGAGCCGGCCGCGGCCATCGACAGCCTGGGCAACCTCGCCATCGTCTGGCAAGGAGTAGGCCCCGACGAGGATATCATCCTGCGGCTGTACGATCCCTATCGGATTCCCCTGACCAGCGACCTGCTCGTCAACCTGCGCACCGACGGCCGACAACTCTATCCGTGCGTCGCGAGCGGCCGCCCCGGGACCTTTGTGGTGGCCTGGGAGAGCCGCGAAACCACGGTCTACGGCGATCAGACCTTCCTGTACGCCCAACTCTTCGACCTCACCGGCAGCAGCCTCGGCGACGAGATCCTCGTCGATCCGAACGTCTACGATTGCCGCTATCCGGACGCCGCAATGGACGCTCAGGGGAACTTCGTCGTGGTCTGGATGCAGGATCGATCGAGCCACCCGATCCAGGCTAGGCTCTTCGACCCCAACGGCGTCCCGCGCACCGATCCTTTCGCTGTCAATACGACCGCCGTAGCCTCGGTGACGCGTCCCTCCGTCGCGATGAACTCGCAGGGGTACTTCCTCATCGCCTGGGACGGCGATCCGAACCGGGCCGCAAACGATGACGTCTATGCAAGGCTCTACGAACCAAACGGCGTTCCCTTGGGAGAGCCATTCGTCGTGAACGCGATGCGCGACGGCGCCCAGCAGTGGCCGCAGGCCGCAATCAACGACGCCAACGAATTCGTCGTCGCATGGGAATACGACGACGGAGATCCAACCGACGAGACCGACATCTACGCCCGACGCTTCACGCCGGACGGCCAACCGGTTGCCGAGGAATTCTGCGTCAACACGTACACCGAGGGCAAACAGCGATACGCGGACGTCGGGCTGGCGGCCGACGGAACCGCCTTCATCGTCTGGGAAAGCGAAGGCCAGGACGGCGCAGGCTACGGCCTCTTCCTGTGTGTCAAACGCCCGCCGGTCGCGAGCCAGCCCGCAACCGCCTCGAACTGATCGCAAGAGACAAGTCGCTCGGTCCCAGAAGCCCTGATAGTCTTCCTTCGATTCCGGGTGGCAGCGGCAAATGACAGTTTGCCGATGGTCCTGTGAATGAGAAGAACCATCGGCAAGCTCCGAAGACTCCGCTTGCCGCTGCCACCCGCCGACCATCCCCAAGGCCTACCGGCCTTGAGGATGCCACCCGGAGCCCCCACGAAACGTAGTCGCACACACCCTGCCCTGCCGGGGCAAATCTTCTGGCGGCGTGACGCGAAGATGGCTACCATGACACGTTCCAGATCGGAACGATCGTTGTCCGATCGAATGATGGTGTGACTCGGTTGAAGGGAATTGACATGACAGACACCTCTGCAATGGATCTCCGGACCTCGCGGCGGGGTTTCCTCGGCACGGCCACGGCGGCGGCCGCAACGATTTCGGCGATGTCCCTCTCCGGCTGCTCGGAAACAGCCAAACGGCCGTTCGCCAAGAACTCCCACGGCCTGATCGCCAACGGCGACACCGTTTTGCTCCAGGGCGATTCGATCACCGACGCCGGCCGCAACCGTGAACGGGAGGGCACCCCCAATGACCCGGCGATGTTGGGCGGCGGATACGCCCATTTCATCGCCGCACGCCTGCTGGCCGAGCGGGCCGACGCGAACTTGAAGATCTACAACCGCGGCATCAGCGGCCACAAGGTCTTTCAGCTTGCCGAGCGGTGGGACAAGGACTGCATCGCCCTGAAGCCCAATCTCGTCAGCATCCTGATCGGCGTCAACGACATCTGGCACAAGCTCGACGGCCACTATGACGGCACGGTCGAGGTCTACGAGAAAGACTACCGGGCCCTCCTGGCCAGAACGAAGAAGGAACTGCCCGGCGTGAAACTGGTGGTCTGCGAGCCGTTCGTGCTCCGCACCGGGGCCGTGACCGAGAAATGGTTCCCCGAATTCGACACCTATCGGACCGCCGCAAAGAAAGTGGCGACCGAGACCGACGCTCTGTTCGTGCCGTTCCAGTCGATGTTCGACGAGGCGGTCAAGAAGGCTCCGCCCGCCCACTGGGCCGGCGACGGCGTCCATCCCACGATGGCCGGCGCCTGCCTGATGGCCGAAACCTGGCTGGCCGCCGTCTCGGGGGCCAAGGCCTGAGAAAAACCTCCCGTCCACGACAATACGTCATCGCCTCTTCGACAAGGACGCTCTGCCTGGGGGAAGCCGTCATGGCGGTTCTCCCCAGGCAGAGCGTCGGAGGGGATGCCTGAACATACCTGCACGAGCACTGTGAGCCGATCGCACTCGCGACGTGCGTTTGACGCTTTATGGATACCAGCGGGGAGAGAGAGCCGGCCTGATGCAAAGCGTAGTACACTGACCACCCTCACCTGGTGAGCAGGGTGGCACGGCCGAACTTGTTCGGCTGTGTTCCTGAGGTTGGCCCGAACCGATCGAGAGAGCAGCCTCTCAACGATCTGCGACGTGACGGGCCTTGCGGGTGAACCCGTTTGATGGTTCCTTCGCACCTCGTGAAGCGGGCCACATGAAGCAGGGGAAGGACACGCTTCCCCCTTCGCGTTTCACGCCTCTGCCCCCTCCCCGCCGGTATCCCCCATGCGACAAACGCACCTTTGGATCTGTCGAAACCCGCCGGCACCGGTGGAACCACGAGAACGGTCAGGCACCCGCTTCACTGTCTGCACGGCGAAAAGATTGACGGAATTCGGCGTAACGGCTATCCTGAGTTTTTTATCGTGCTTTGAATAACGGACAGGACTTAGACTTAGTGGAGGTATCGATCATGACCGCTGGCAAGCAGCTGTGCAGGTTGTTGGTTCTCGGCGTATTCGCGGCGGCGATCCCGGTCGGCGTGGCCCGGGCCGCAGATCCCAACGAGTTCAAGACGGACAAGGACAAGATCAGCTACATTCTCGGAACGCGGATCGCCAGCCAGATCGCCGGCATGCTCAAGGCGCAGGAGATCGACGTGAACATGAGCATGTTCGTCCGGGGCCTGCAGGAGGCGATCAGCGGCCAGCCGTCGGCGTTCAGCGCCGAAGAACAGAAGACGATCATGACCCCCTGGGAAGAGGAGCGCAACGCCAAGCTCAAGGCCAGACAAGAAGAAATGAAGGCCAGACAGGAAGAGATGGCCAAGCTCAGGGCCAAGCAGGAAGAAGAGGCTCTGGCCAAGGTCGGAAAAGAGAATGAGTGGAAACTGAAACTGACCAAGCCTGAGATGCGGCAGTTCGACGCGAACAAGGACTACTTCTGGATCCTCGAGACGAACAAGGGCACCATCAAGATCAAGCTGATGCCCAACGTGGCCCCGATGCACGTGACCAGCACGATGTTCCTGACGGAGAAGGGCTTCTACGACGGAACGATCTTCCATCGCGTGATCCCGGGCTTCATGGCCCAGGGCGGCGACCCGCTCGGCATCGGCTCCGGCGGACCGGGCTACAAATACGCCGGAGAATTCAACGCCAACGTCAAGCACGACCGCCCGTACCTGTTGAGCATGGCCAACGCCGGCCCGAACACCGACGGCAGCCAGTTCTTCATCACGTTCGTGCCCACGCCGCACCTGGACGGCAAGCACACCATCTTCGGCGAGATCGTCGAAGGCCAGGACGTCGTCAAAAAGCTCGAAGCCGCAGGCACCAGCCCGGCGGGCAAGACCACGGAAGAACTCAAGATCGTCAAAGCCAAGATCGAAGAGAAGGCCAAGGGCTGATATCGAGTCTTGCGGGAAACCTGACAATGAAAAACAGATCCTCCCTTTGCGGCGTGGCGATCGGTCTCCTGATCGGGGCCCTATCGCTCGGTCTGGCGACCGGGTGTAAGAGCGAAACGGAAGTCAAACAGAAGGAAAAAGAAGAAGCCGCAACGGGCCTCCATAAGGGAAACGAGTGGAAAATGAATCTGACAAAACCTGAACTGATGCAATTCGACCCGGCCAAGGAGTACTTCTGGGTCATGGAAACGAACAAAGGCGTCATCAAGATCAAGCTGATGCCTAACGTGGCCCCGATGCATGTGACCAGCACGATCTTCCTGACGCAGAAGGGTTTCTACGACGGGACGATCTTCCATCGCGTGATCACGGACTTCATGGCCCAGGGCGGCGATCCCACCGGGACCGGCACCGGCGGCCCCGGCTACAAATACGCCGGCGAGTTCAACGCAAAGGTCAAGCACGACCGTCCGTATCTGCTGAGCATGGCCAACGCCGGCCCGAACACCGACGGCAGCCAGTTCTTCCTCACGTTCGTGCCCACGCCCTGGCTGGACGGCAAACACACCATCTTCGGCGAAGTCGTCGAAGGCCAGGACGTCGTCAAGAAGCTTGAGGCCGCAGGCAGCCCGTCCGGCAGGACCAAAGAAGAACTCAAGATCGTCAAGGCCAAGATCGAAGAGAAGGCCAAAGGTTAAACGCGGCGTTCTTGGCCGGTCGGCGTCGCGCGACGCACCGTTCGGCGGGATGAACACGGATTCGACCCCGTCGTCTGATTCTCATCGGACGGCGGGGTTTCTCTTTTCCGGAAGACAGAACCGTCCCCGTTGAGGATTCACACAGTCGCCAGCGAACGAATGGATTCAGACGTTTCGCGAGGTGTTGTCGCATCGGTCGCAGATGCCGCCGGGCTCCAGGGCGCCGGTGAGCATCTGGAGCCGCAGTTGGCGGTATTCGTTGCCCGACCAGATCTGTCGGAACCCGCCGGCGGCGATGTTCCCCAGGGGCATGCGACCGTTGACGTCCAGACAGCATGGGACGACGGTCCCATCCGCCAGGATGCAACCGTGCGAAAACGGCGCGGCGCAGGGCTTGTACCCAACGGCTCCGGTCCCCTTGCCCGCGCGGCGGTCGTGCACCAGGCCATGCCAGGTCGTGTACCGGGCCACGTGCACGTCGTCCACGCCCTTGTCCCGCCACTCCTGCGCAAATGCGTCGATCTTGTCGGCCGTCTCGCCCATGCGGATGATCTCGATCGTCGTGCGAGGTCCTGCGCCGCCCCGCTGTCGGCGCAGAGACAGATATCGCAGAATGTTGGACTTGACGTGCTCGAACTGCGAGGGCGGCCGGAGCTGTTCGTAAACCGCCGGCGAGCAGCCGTCGAACGAGAAACACAGGAAGGTCAGCGAGGACGAGAGGACTCGCCCGGCCATCTCCTTCGTGAGCGTCGTCGCGTTCGTGTGCAGCATGGTCCGGCAGCCCCTGCCCCCGGCGTATTCGATCATCTCGAAGAGTCCGTGGTGCAAGAGCGGCTCGCCCGAAAGGTACAGCTTGACCAGAGGCCGGTTCTCGCAAATGTCGTCTATCGTGCTCTTGAATACATCGACCGGCATCCTGGCCTGCAAGGGCTTGAGGCCTTTCGATTGCGGGCACATGACGCACTTGAGGTTGCACAGACGGATGACGTCGAACCAGTAAACCGTGGGCAGAGGGGGGATGTAGTAGTCCATCAATTCCGCTATGTTGTTCCATAGGGGCATTCCGGGACCTTTCGACCGAACTCCCCCTAGTTTACGGCGTGTCGGCTCAGCCGTCAAGTCGCAGGGAGAGAAAATAGATACAAAGCCGCCGGAATGACGCGCATCCGGCAAGCACACATCATTCCGCCGGTCCGCGTACGGTCGCAATCCTCCACGGCAGGTCGTCGTCGTCCCGACCGGCGGAGGGACTGCGCCCGATCGCAACCCTCAAGCCCCGTGCGTCATTGGGCGGAGGCTTCGTAGGTGGCCGTCTCCCCTGCCGGGATCGGCTCGAAGCGGAACTTCTGGCCGCCGACGGAAGCCTCGACCATCAGCCCGGCCTCT
>CALMMH010000189.1 GCA_937868145.1 uncultured Phycisphaerales bacterium | reverse complement strand
AAGTCAGTGATAAGTCGCCATATATTTTCATGTGGGCTCCGATCGCCTGGGCCCTGGCCGGTTACTTCCTGACGGGCTGGCGGTGGATCTTCAAGACGGGCGAAGAGGGCCGCGATTGTCTCATCCTGGCGGCTGTGCTGTCCGTTGTGATGGCCGTGGTCTGCGGCACTCTGTTGCCTGCCACGCCGCCGGCGGCGACACCCGGCGCCAGCGCTTTGGGCATGCTGGGGAACCCCAGCTTCCTGATCTTCATCATCATTTCGATGGTCGCGCCCGGCATGATGCAGTTCTATTTCCTGGGCACGGCCCAGTTCATGCAGGACAACGGGATCTCCGCGAAGAACGTCCCGGCCGCGATGGCGATTGCCCAGGCGACGCAGGCGATTGCGACCCTGTTTGTGCTCGGCTGGATCGTTCAGAGGGCCGGCTTCAAGTGGACGTTGACGCTGGGGGCCGCCTCCTGGTTGATCCTCTTCACGCTCTATGCGATCCCGAGGCCGACGGCGTTGATTGTCGCCGGCCAGGCGTTCCACGGCATCGCGTATGTCTTCTTCATCATCGCAGGGCAGATGTTTGCCGGCGCAGTGGCTCCCGAGGGAGCCGGAGCGTCCATGCAGGCCTTGATTTTCACGGCTCAAAGCGGAATCGCCTTGTTCCTGGGCACGCAACTGGCCGGCGTTGTCATGGACAAGTGCCGGGTTGAGGGACGCTTCCTGTGGCCCAAGCTTTGGATGGTGCCTGGCGCAATCATGCTGGTCTGCGTTCTGGCGCTGCTTTTCCTATTCAAAGGGACCGTCTGAGGCATTGGGCCGAAGGCGGCAGTCTGGGCGCTCATGACGATAGTATGATGTTTTCCGGTGGGCGAGAAACGCTGTCGATCAGACGGTGAACTGCTGGAACTCCGTCATGAGCGCCTTGACCCATCGGCCGGGCTTGCCGTTGCCGATGGGTTTCCCGTCGAATTTCACCACTGGAACCACATCCTTGGTCGTCACCGCGATGAACAACTCGTCGGCGTTGGCGGCTTCCGCGGGCGTAAGACACTTCTCCGTAATCGTCATTCCCAGATTCGTCGCGGCCTTCGTGATGAAATGCCGGGTAATTGAAGGCAGGATGTTCGCGCCGAGAGGGGCCGTGTGCAGCGAGTCGTGGATGATCGCGAAAAAGGCCGAGCCGGCGCCTTCGGTGATCAGGCCGGCGTCATCAACCAGAATCGCCTCCTCGCAGCCTTTGTCAGCGGCCTCCTGACGGGCCAGGACGTTGGGCAGCAGGTTGAGCGACTTGATGTCGCAGCGTTTCCAACGCAGGTCCGGATGCGTGCAGACGGCGATCCCGTTGGCCTTCTCCTTGGCGGCGTCTCCGACCAGGCTGATCGTGAGAAAGAAATTGGGCTGGATGTCCTTGGCCCAGGTATGATTTCGCGGGGCCGAGCCGCGAGTGACGTGGAAATAGATCTTGGCGTTGGGCTGGGCAAAGGCCTTGAACGCCCGCAGGACCCGCTCGCGGATCACGCCGATGTCGATGCCTGTGATGCGGATGGCCGCCATGCTTGCGGCGAAGCGGTTCAGATGCTCGTCCAATGCGAAAATCTTGCCGTTATAGCTGCGAAGGACCTCGTAGACGCCGTCGCCGAAGTAAAGTCCGCGATCGGTGTAGATCGGGTCCAGGGTTTCCTGCGGAACGAGTTGATCGCCAACCATAGCCAGTTTCATGCCGAATACTCCGTAAAAGAAATTCATCCCCTCCGGGGGATGCCCAAAAGGGCCAAGCAAGGATACAAAATTCCTAGAGAAAAGTCTTTACAATTCTATCGGCATGCGCTATGCTTTTAGTTTTACCAAGATTCGGATATTTGGACCGGGAGTTTCCCAATGTACGCGATTGTTGAGCAGGGCAGTAAGCAGTATAAAGTGGCCGTGGGCGACAAGGTGGAGATCGAGCTCACCGACGTGGCTCCGGACGCGACCACCATTGAGCTGAGCAAGGTTCTGTTCATCGGCGGCGAAGGCAGCAGCAAGATCGGCAATCCCTACATCGAGGGAGCCAAGGTCATTGCCTCAATGAAGCCGACGGCGGCCGAAGCGGTCGTCAAGGGACCGAAGCTCTACATCACGACGTTCCGCCGACGCAAGAACAGCCAGAAGCGGATCGGCCATCGGCAGAAGCACCTGCAGGTAACTATCGATAAAATCGAGGGTTAACTCTCGATCGAAGCGGCAGTGCAGTTGGGTCCTCCAGCGAGGCGGGTCTGCTGCATTGCCGCTGTTGTTTTGCTCCTCTGCACTCCTTAAGTCCCACCCCTGTAATCGCTTATGCGCCGGCGAAGTAGCAGACGACTTTTTGTTTGAGCGCATCGGCACTGAGGAAAATTCCGCCGGATGGAATCTCGCAGGCGTCGACGACCTTGACCGCATCCGCCCATTTGCCCGCCTTGGGCACCAGTTGCAGCAGCCGGTTCGGTGAATCCTCGAAGAGATCCGTTCTCAGGTAGTTGCTGCCCCGGTCGGGAAACAGGGCCAGGTACAGCATGTCGGTCTCCACCAGCTCGTTGAGAAAGTGCGTTCTCAGCGAGACGTCGGGAACGAGATTCTCGTGCATCTGGACGATCTCGCACAGCACGGCCGCCCGGTTGACCTCGGTGAAGGCGACGGGAATGCCCAGGAACGGATCGCTCGTGCCCCAGCGTCCCGGCCCGAGGAACATCAGGCACCCATCCACGAGCGATTCGCAGGCCAAGTTGATCTTCCCGAGCAGGCGGGCTACTTCGTAGCGGTCCTGGAGCGAAAGCCGGCTGTAGATCGACGGCGCTACGTACACCAACCGACTGATTTGAGTGTGCCGACTGTGCCCGACGACGGCCCCACTGGCTTCGATGATGACGTCGGCACGGGGGATCTCGACTTCCGGCGGTCTGGGGGTCTCGGTGCCCTTGACCGGCAGCGGCCTGCACTGGACGATGTGAATCCGATAGGACTGGTCGTCCACGAAGTTCAGCGTGAACTCGACGTCGACGGGATAATCGTAGGCCTGTTGCAGCGCTGCGAGGCCCTCGCGCATATCCCCGACGAACTCCGTCTCGGTCAGCAAGCGGTCGAACGTCGGCACCCAGACCTTGTTGCCGCTCATCGTGGTGTGCGACTCGTCCGCGGAGGCGAACATCTCCACCGGCACGTCGGGGCTTTCTTTGATCACATCGAGGAAGTGGCCCGACATGACGCGGTTGGCCTGGAGATCAATGTAATCGACGCGCCTCTGGGCGTACTGGCGGACCTCCTCGAAGTTGGACTCGGGCCGCTTTTCCGGGACGTTGAGCGCGACCAGACGCGTGTAGTCGTCGTCGGAGCGGTCGACGGCTCGCGTGCCCAGGCCATAGACCAGCCGGAGCACGCCGGCCTTCGGATCGATGCTCTCGTTCCAGACGTAGGGATTGAAGGAGAACCCGACGCCCGCCGCTTGCGGGTAATAGTACCGGCCGTGGGTGGCCCCGGAGACTCGCATCACCAAGAGAGCCATCTGCTCGTCATGGGTGAGCAGATCGCGTTGGTCCCGGTACCGCAGGGCTTTCTCGCTCATCGTGCTCGCGTACACCGTTCTCACCGCCGAGAGGAAGTCCTCCAGCCGGCGTTCCCGCGGCCCCTGGCTCGGGCAAAAGACGCTCTCGTACTTGCCGGCGAAGGAGTTGCCGTAGTTGTCCTCCAGCAGCGAGCTGGACCGCACGATGATCGGCGACTGGCCGAAGTAGTCGAGCATCTGCTCGAACTGCTCCAGAATGTAGTCGGGGAAATGGCCCTGGAGGATCCGCTGGCGGGCCTGCACCGCGCCTTCGAGGAAGGTCGCGGGGTTGCGCTGCTTCTGCCGCAGCCACCAGACGCCGTTGCGGACCAGGTAGGTGTAGAACACGTTGGAGCCGACGTAAAAGGAATCGTGTTCCTCGAGCAATTCAGCGAAACGGGGCGAACGTTTCTTGAGAATACTGCGGGCGACGAGCATGCCGACCGTCTTGCCGCCGATCAGGCCGGAGCCGATCATGCGTTTCCAGATGCTCAGAATGTCTCCGAGCGTCAGGTAGCGGGAGACGAGCTTGAGCATGGCGGGATCGCGAGAGAGGATCATGCGGCTGAGGTGGTCGAAGGTCTCCTGCTGCTTTTGGGGCGGGCAAACCCCCGCCTCGGCGGCGTCGTGAATCCGCTGAGCTTCCATGAAAGTCCGGTCCCAGTAGCCCGCTCGGGTGTCGGCGTTCAGATCGGCCCAGTTGACCGACGACAGGATCGACGAAATCAGCACGCTCGAGGTCACGGGCTGGAGATCGTCTCCGTCCAGCTTGTGCAGCATGTTCATCGTGGGCGAGTAGCGGAACTGCACCTTCATGGGATGGACGTACAGGTCCCCTCTGTGGCGATAGAGCTCCAGGAAGAGCTGCGTCGTCTCGGTGATCGGGCGGATGGCCCGGGAGCTGTGCGAGTTGCGGAAGATCGCGAAGTACGCCACCGTCTCCAGGTCGTAGAGATAGGGGCAGGTGAGCATGAAGAAGTTGCCCAGCATGGGGTCGGAGTACCAGTCGGCGGCCAGCTCGGAGAGGCAGTCGAACACGTACAGAGCCCCGCGGCCGGCGGCCTCGATGACTGCGTGAATCCGGGCGATGAACGTCTCGAAGCCTTCGGCGGGGTCCAACTCGTGAACCTCGACCGACTGGCCCTGGAAGACCACCGGCGGATGGCTGGCGAAGCGGAAGTAGATGACCTTTCGTCCGGACTGAAGGCCGGCGTGGACGTACGGCGCCGTCACGGCCATGTAGTCCTCGATCGCATCGATCTGCCAGACGATATTGTCGCCGGGCAGGACGCCCTTGAGAGCCTGGTCCAGGCCCGACAGGCCTGTCGTCAGATCGGCCACGTGATCGTTCATCGGCTGGTTCCCCTTTCCAAGCGTATTTCCATTCCACAGGGGCCGCAGCGGAACCGTATCGGATACGGGCGGCCGTCTTCGTCCTCCAGAACCATCGGTTCCGCGGGGACGCCTGCTCCATGTCCCTTGCACAGCCCCAATTCTTTTCGCAGACAGAGCTTGGTTGTCATGACGACCTGGCCGGTCAGGTTCAACCCGGTTTCCGCTGCCGGCGCGAGGGTTTCAACCTTGTGGCGGCGGTAGAAGGCCTGGGTTTTCTCGTTGAGCGCGTTGGCCAGGTAGGTCAGGTGTTTCTCGGGATAGGGGACCTCATTCCTTGCGCCGCCGCCGGCCGTGCGGGGCCGGTTCGCCTCGCGCACCTGCAACAATCGTTCGACCAACTCGCGTTTGGCGGCGTTCAGACGCGAAGCCGGAACGAAGTAGATGTCCTGGGTGAGCAGTTGCACGTCGGAACATTCGAACACCGTGTTGCCCAGCCGGGTCAGTTGGGTGACGAGAGTCTGTCGTGCGGTCTCTTTCTTTTCAGCGACTTGTTGATCGGTGATCGTCACGTCCGCCTGGTTTCCATCCTCGTCGACACCGGAGAGCGTCAGACCGTCGGCTGCGTCCCGCAGGGACATCGTCAGGTTGATCTTCCGTTCGGCAGCCTGTCCGCCGAGCTTGCGGGAGAAGGCGTAATCGAAATTGCGATAGATCTTCTGGCCGACGCGGATGCCCTGTATCTTTTGCGGATAGATCCTTCGGCCTTCGACGCGATTGACCACCGTTCCATCGAGATTCCGCTCAGCGCCGAAGAAGCACAATCCGTCGGCGTTGTGGAGGTCGCAGTCGCGGTCGAGAGTGAAGCTGGACGCCTCCACACGGGCGACGGTTCCGACGTATTCGCCGATGGACTTGGGCGTGTCCATCGATGCGATCGAACCGTTGCGGCCGGTCAGGCCGTAGTCGGTGAAGCCGCGATTGAAGGTCTTTTCCAGGTTCGGCTCGAACCCCAGGCGGACTTCGCCCGACGAGCTGCGGCGCAGGCCTTTGGCCGCCAGGATTGCGTCGAGCCTGCGACGGTAGAAACCGACGGTGTTGGCCACGTAAGGGATGTCCTTGAGCCGGCCTTCGATCTTGAAGGACGTGACGCCGGCGTCGATCAGTTCTTCCAAGTGGTCCGCGAGACAGAGGTCTTTCAACGACAGCAGATGGCGGTCTCTTGCGACCTCGTTTCCATCCTGGTCCTTGAGGTTGTACAGCCGCCTGCAGGGCTGGGCGCACTGACCGCGATTGCCGCTGCGGCCGCCCAGGGCATAGCTCATATAACATTGCCCGCTGGCTCCGACGCACAGCGCGCCGTGGATGAAGCACTCCAGCTCGACTTGCGTTTGACTGCGAATACTGCGGATCTGGTCGAGCGTCAGCTCGCGGGCCAGGATCACGCGGGAGAACCCGACCTGTTCGAGAAACCGCACCTTCTCGGGCGACGCGTTGTTCATCTGCGTGCTGGCGATCAGCGGCAAAGGCGGCAGATCCAGCTCGAGCAGGCCGACATCCTGGATGATCAGGCCGTCGACGCCCGCCTCAGAGAGCTGATGGATCATCTTTTCCGCCGCCGACAGTTCGTCGTCGCGGAGCAGCGTATTGAGGGTCACATAGATTCGCGCATAGTACTGGTGCGCGAAATCTGCCGCCTCGTGAATCGTGGACACCGTGTTGCCGGCGGCTTCGCGAGCGCCAAATCGCGGCGCCCCGATGTAGACGGCGTCCGCTCCACACAAAATCGCCGCCTGTGCGGCGGGACCATCCTTCGCGGGAGCCAGTAGTTCAATGGTTTTGTTCATGTAGAGATTATACCGCGTGAGTCCGGTTCCTGTGCACGGGAATGAATGTCACGGAGTACCCCAGGATTCGACGTCAGGCTTTCACCGTGCGGGCTTTGATCTTGTCCTGGGCCCGCTCTCGCCACGCCTGAGGCCCGTGCGACCGGAAGTACTCGAAGGATTCCTCATCGACGAACTCGCCCAGGAGCGATTTGCGGTCGGCGGAGTCTGCGACCTCTTTGATGATCCGCTCGCGGATGCCTTCGAGCGCTGCGAGGAATCGGCCGTGCTCTTCCGTGAAGATCGTTTCGAGCCGTTGTCGGAGGTGGCCGGCGTACGCGGGACAATACCCTCCGGTCCCGATGGCAATCTGCAAGTCGCCTCTCTTGACCACCGCCGGGACGAAGAAATCGCAGTGCTCGGGATCGTCCACCACATTGCACAGGATCTCCAATTCCTGGCAATCATGGTAGACCTGGGCGTTGACCTCGGGATCGTCCG